>CAYMTD010000013.1:0-18237 GCA_964393245.1 uncultured Syntrophaceae bacterium | reverse complement strand
ATTTCTTTACAAAGAAGGGAAATTGGCCAGTAGAATTCTTTTTCTGGGTTTTCTTCCTGGGTATCTTAATCTACTTTCCTTTCTTCATCTCCTTCGGTGCATTCCCGTCTTTTATCGTCCATGCTTCTCCAAAGCTTTGGGGCCTCACCATTTCCTCCAGTTTTTTCGAGACCGTCTATTTCATCTGTCTGATTGAGGCCTACCGGGGTAGTGATCTCTCACTGGTCTACCCTATCTCCCGTTCAGCTCCTCTGTTCACGCAGATCTGGGCAACCCTTTTCATTAAGGAAATTCCCTCTGCAAGAGGAGTTTTCGGAATCGGTCTGGTGATTTTGGGTATCTTCGTCATTTCAATGAGAGATTTTCGTTTGAACAGATTTTCTCCGCAGTTCCAAAAAACTTCTTCATCCTTTCCCTATCTTCTCGCTTTCATTGCTGCTGTCTTTGGCTCGGTCTATTCGGTCCTGGATAAAGTGGCCGTTCAGATTATTCACCCTCTTTTTTACACTTGGCTTATCAACTTCTGGATGTCTGTTAATGTTGGGGTTTACCTCTTGTTCCACCGCGAAGCCCCACTCTTTAAGGTCTGGAGGGAATCGAAGAAGGAGATGTTCACTATTGCCCTCCTCAAAAATATTGGCTATGTCTGCTTTCTGATGGCCTTAACGATGAGCAAGGTGAGCTACATGATGGCCTTTCGTCAGGTGAGCGCCGTCTTCGGGGCAGGGATGGGAATCCTCCTTCTCAAAGAGAGCCAATGGAAGACCCGGATGGCAGGTGGATTAATCCTGACTCTGGGTTTGGTTCTGATCGGATTCGCCAAATAGTCTGGGGATGGATTTTTCGTTCAGATCAGAGTTCGTTGATCTTTTCGTGGACGAAGATTCGACGTTTTTCAAGTTCCTTGAATACCTCTGACGGATCGAAGGCAAGTTCAGGAATGGTCACGCCTCTCACGTTGACCTTGCCCGAAGCAATCATCTGGGCTCCAATAGCCATGGGAATCCCAACACATCGGGTGTAGGCCCGTAGCTTTTCCCATCCTTTGACCGATCCATCCGATTTGGGATGAGTGTGAGTCAGGATATGCTGAACCTTTTTCCCATTTTTCTTACCGATGACTTCAACGTGTAGCGCATATCCATAGAGGTCAGTCGTCTTCCCCTCTGGGGCTTGCATTAGGTAGCGCTCGATGGTATCCATGATACCCACCTTCACCCCTCCGACTTTTACCTTGTCATTGCGCATGAAGCCCCATTCGTAGAGAGCCTTCATCAACTGCATATTCTTCGGAGGCCAGGTCCCACGGACCTCGATCAATTTGACTCCTTTGTCGGCAAGATACTTGGCGACGGTTTTCGTCTCGGCATGGGGGATGATATACTGGGTATGCCTTCCGTAGGGCTCGGGAAGTTCGATCTCTTTGGGTCTGGCAAAAGGAGGAACCTGGATAAATTCGCCATCTTCGTAAACGACACGTCCAGGAAGATTTGGATCGTATTCGTATGTGGTCGTCTCCGTGATCGCTGCCGAGAAGGCGATTGGTCTAAAGGCACCGTGGCTGACACGGACGATCTCGACTGTCTCCATTTGATCGGCGGCACACTTCACCATCATATTGGTCACACCCGGGGTCATGCCAAATCCTGGAACGTGAGTTTTTCCATGTTTCTTAAACTTCTGGTCATACTTATATTCTTCTCCGAATCCATTGAGATTAATGCCGTGGCAACCTGCTTCGGCGATACACGCAGTGGATTGGTCATTGAGTGAGATCGTCGTGCCGTCCATGACCATATCATATCGACGCATGAGCTTTACGGTTTCTTTTTTATTTCGCACATCGACCTTCTTGAAATCGACACGGGGGTCATTAAGCCACTGAAGAACTTCTTGGCCCGCTTTTTCATCATAATCGCCGATAGTAATTTTCTTAAAATTCGAAAACTCGACCAGATCAAAGGCTGCTTCCCGACAAATCTTCCCTGCCCCACCCAAACATAATACTTTCATCGTTTGATACCCCTTTCGTCAATCAAGTGAGTTAGAAAATAGAAATCTTTGATCCGAAGGTTATGGTTAAGATGCCCGTTTGGTTGATGGGTTAGGTCGTTCGTCCAAGAAAATATTAGCCTTAACCCCTTGACTTAACCTAAACAGGCTTCCTTCCCTTTACCCATTAACTATTTTCATGGTTCGTGCCTGCCTGCCCTGTACCATATTAGGTTCACGGTCTGGGGTAGGAAGGTGTGACGAGGCTGTCATGGCCGGTTAGGTAGAAAATAGTAGATGGGGTTTACCCCGTTTAATCCCGAAAGCCCCCGCCTTCAGACCGGGGATAAAGGCAATTTCAAGTCGAAAGATGGAGAAAAGCCACATCCTGTACGGTGGAGATATACAGGGTTCACCTTTTTAATATATGAACATTTTGCGGAATGGTTACTGTAACTTTTTCCCCTATCTCGAATATCCCCACATGGCTTGGATCGAACTGGTCTATGACGATATTTTTCCCTTGGATGTCCACGGTATATTTGATCGCGGAGCCTCCGTACATAGAGGTTATTACCGTAGAGTTGAACTCGTTGATTCCCCTCGCTTCTCCATACGACGGCCCTACCCGGATCGTTTCTGGCCTTATGACTAAAAAAACCCTCTCGTTGACCTGAATATTGTTTTCACCTTTTAAAATCTGGAGATCCCCTATCTCGGTAGAGATCACGGCAGGCTCAGTTTCTGAACCGTGACTCCGAACCCACCCGTTTAAGATATTGACATACCCAACGAAGCTAGCGACGAATTCGCTGTTCGGCTTTTCGTAGATCTCACTGGGGGTTCCGATTTGCTCCACGATTCCATCGTGCATGACCAGGAGCCTGTCCGAGATGCTCATTGCTTCAAATTGGTCATGAGTAACAAAAATAGTGGTTATATTCACGCGTTTTTGAATTTCTCGAAGGTTGGCGCGCATCAATACCCTGAGGTTCGCATCCAAATTGGAAAGAGGTTCATCGAGCAGGAGCACCTTCGGCTCGAGAGCCAGGGCTCTGGCTAAGGCTACGCGTTGCTGCTGGCCGCCACTCAGCTTATCAATTGGGCGGTCTCCCAGCCCTTCCAAGCGCACCAGGTGCAAAAGTTCATCGACACGCTCTTGGATCCTCTTCTTCTTCCACTTGTGAACCTCCAATCCGTAAGCAATATTTCCGGCCACGGTCATATGGGGAAACAAGGCATAATTTTGGAAGCACATCTGAGTGCCCCTCTTGTCCGGCGTCAAATCGTTGATTCTCTCTCCGTCCAGAATCACCGCTCCCGAATCCGGCTTTGTCAATCCTCCAATACACCGAAGCAACGTCGTCTTTCCGCATCCCGAAGGTCCAAGGAACGTGATAAGCTCTCCTCTCCTAACCTCCGCAGAAACCCCTTTCAATGCCTTGACTGGGCCGAAGGCTTTATATATTTCCTTTAGAAGTAGCATCGGCCTATTTTCCCCGTTCATCTGATCATGCCCCTCCTCTGACTGTTGGGCTTAGTCCTGTCCATCGGCTCAAGGCCTGAATGACGGCTAAACTTGATCCAACAATGGCAATCAACTTGTAGGTCGTGGCGCAGGCCAATCCGATGTAACCATAGTTTGCCCACTGGAAGATAAACACGGAAGCCAACTCCTGCCCAGGAGAAACAAGGAAAATCACGGCGCTCAAAGAGACCATTGTGGTCATAAACACATACATAAACCCATACATGAAAGCAGGAAAAATGATAGGCAAGACGACCCTCCGAAATGTCGTGGCTGTGCTGGCGCCCAGATTCCTGGACGCTTCTTCTACTTCAATGCTCAGTTGATGAAGTTTATTGATCCCTGCCTCCATTCCTACGGCCAGGAAGCGAAAAGCACAGTTAATGACCAGAATCATCATTGTCCCTGTGAGCAGCAGCGGAGGTCTATTGAAGGCAAAAATGTATCCAATTCCAAAAACAGTGCCGGGCAGGGTGAATCCCGCGATTGCGATGATCTCCAGTAGAGTCTTGCCCCTGAGGTTTCCCCGCACAATTACATAAGCCGAGAGGACGCCAATGATCGCCCCAAAGACACCGGCGAGCAAAGAAACCCTTAAGCTATTCATGAGCGCCATATTGGAACGCCAATCGACGATATGATTGAGCGTAAACTTGTTCTCCACACCCACAATTTTCGTAAGGGCCCCCATGCCTACTATCCCAAAAGTGAGGAGAACAAGGCCCCCTGCAACGATCGAGACGAGAAGAAAAGGAAACAAGATCGCAGGGCTGATTCGTCTTGGCTCCGCCGCAACGGGTTTCCCGAGAATCGTCGTGTAACCTTTCCCTTTGATCAGGTAATTTTGGGCAATGAAGATGGCCGCACAGGGGAGGATTAGAAACATGGATAAAACGCTGCCCATGTTGAAGTCCATCTCTATGCCAGTCACAATGGTGTAAATATCAGGTGCGAGGAATGGCGTCCGTCCACACAAAATGGCCACATTACCGAACTCCGAGATCGCCATGACAAATACGATGAGAGCAGCTTTCAGAAGGCCCGGGGTGAGCAGAGGGATAATGATCGTGGCCAAAATCCTCCTTTCCGAAGCCCCCAGGTTGGAAGCACTCTCCTCCAAGTTCGGATTGAGAGTGACCAGGGAGTTTTCAATCATCAGGTAAGCTAAAGGGAGGAAAGCCAGTGTCTGGGCAACGACCACCCCGGAAAAACCGTAGAGGCTCCAGCTGAGATTAAGCGCCCGGGTAATAATCCCATTTCGGCCCAGAAGGATGATGAGGGAAAGGGCGAAAATATAAGGGGGTGCAATCAACGGCAAAAGGGCAAGCATCTTCAAAGGCCTGCGCAGCCATGTGGGTCCTCGAGTCGTGATGTAGGCGATAACGAATCCGACACCGATGCAGACTGTGGTGGTTAAAAGGCCGAGAATCAACGTGTTGATCAAGGACTGATAATAATAGGCTTTCGTTACGAAATCCTTGTAGTACTGCAGGGTAAACCCCTCCGGTCCGGCTATGCTCTTGATCAGGACCGCAACAAGGGGCCAGAGAAGAAAAATGGCCAGAAGCAAGAACAAGACAATCCCGGTCACACCAATGGTGTGCGCGGCCAGGATATGTGTGATCTCTCGCCACGGAGTTTTCGGGGCCCTGGATATTGTTACTTCTGGCACTTCGCTCATGCCACCGGGTGAAAGCGTGACCATTTGTTTCCTCTCCAACCGAGATGTATCGTCACGATGCCGCAAGATGGTGGGAAGGTTGACCTCCTTCGAAGGGAGGTCAACTTTCCCACTTTTTTCAAAAGGGCCTACTTCGGCACCCTCCCAATTCTCGTTTTCCATTCCTCCAAAAGTCTGTTTTTGTTGGCTACAGCCCAGGCCTGATCGATGTTAGGAATGTACCTCGGTATTCCTCCGTAGAGCGCAGGTTTCACTGCTGGATCTTTCGTTACATAGCCCGCCAGTTCGCTCCAGAACTTGCAAAACTCCGTGGTCCCAATAAAGTCGATCACCTTTTGGCAGGTATAGAGCTTTTTCGTTCCTTTGAGGATGATCGCACCCCCAGTGCCATAACCAATTCCCTCCTTGGGAATGACGTGAACGAGAGGATACCCTTCCCTGACTCGTGGCATGACCATCTCATCCGAGGTGATACCGAGCAAGAACTCTCCCCTGCCCACAAGGTCCGTAGGCACATTGCCACCACGGGTATACTGGGCGACATTCTTGTTTAATGCCTCCAGGTATTGCCATCCCCCTTTTTCTCCTTTCCCCTTATTGAAGCCATAAAGGGTCATAAAACTATACACCATCATATAAGCCGTCCCGGAAGTCAGTGGAGATGGCATCACGATCTGGTCCTTCCATTTTGCATCTAACAGTTCGTCCCAGCTTTCAGGGACCTTGTAACCTTTCTGCGCAAGAGAATTTTTGTTTCCGACCAGGACGAACGCCCAGTTTCCCTGGTTCCACCAGTATCCATCCTTGTCTACCCACACGTCCCCTGCTCCCTTCCAGTTCGGTGAATCGTACGGTACAGACCACCCCTTTTCCTTGGCTTCCACCATGAGTGGAAAACCTATGTTTAAAGCCATATCTCCCGTAAAATTTGGATACTCAGCCTTGATCCTGGAGTGGATAACCCCGTGTGACTCTGAGGTGAATCGGATTTCGACCCCCAGCTTCTCCTTGATGAACTTTGCCACCTTTCCCGCGATCTCGACAGAGCCTGTTCCTTCATAGATCGTGATATAAGGCGCCAACTTCTCCTTTTGGGCTGCAGCTTCCTTCTGACCGGTGACGAATGATGCTCCCACAAAGATAAAAACCAATAGAAGACTGATTAGAATCTTTTTCATAAATTTTCCCTCCTTCCAAATAAAATCTTAACCATTCATATTCAAAACCTTTTTGATCACCTCCCTTCTCGTTGCAATTCTAACAATACCACAAAAAAAGTCAAAACAATCTGATTCGAGTTTCTTTGAAAAAGAAGATCGAAGATCTCTAAGACGAAAGATACCCAACGTCATGGGTTGGGTAACATCTCCCTGTCAAAATATTCTTCTCAGCACCTTCTCACCGATCTCAATCATTCTCTGAATATCTTCGTCCGTATGGGCAAGGGAGATATATAGTTTCGTCCCCATCGGATTCAAAAAAATCCCTTGCTCAAACAATCCAAGAGCGAATTGCCTTCCTTTTTCACGGTGTGCCCTATAGCCGGTGCGATAATCCACCACTTTTTCATCCGTAAAAACCAATTGACACAAGGGTCCATCTCCGAGAGCCTGTCCGCCGATTTCCATCTTTTTAAGGAGATCTTGAAATCCGTTTCTCAGATTCCGTCCAAGGGTATGAAGCCTTTCGTAAACGCCTGGCTTTCGAAGCTCACTTAACGTTGCCAGGCTGGCAGCTGTCGAAATGAGGTTTCCAGCCAGAGTGGAAGCAAACCAGACATATCGTTCTTTACCCAAATTCGATTCGGCACAGAGGTCAAGAATGTCGGCTCTCCCACAGAGAGCCCCGATAGGATATCCCCCTCCCATCGCTTTCCCAAAGGCGGCGAGATCCGGAGTGACGCCATAATATTCCTGCGCCCCTCCGTAAGCCAAACGGAATCCGGTCACGACTTCATCAAAAATGAGAAGAATCCCCCTCTCGCTGGCCATTTTTTGGATTCCTTCTAAGAAACCTTCCACAGGGGGGGTACACCGCTGCAAAGGCTCCATGATGACACAGGCGATCTGATCGCCATATTGATCAATGATTTTCTGGGTGGTCTTCAGGTCGTTAAAGGGGGCAATGAGAACCTCTTCTTGCATCTTTTTTGAAGTTCCGGCAGAAGTCGGTTCAGGAGTGGGGAAAGGCAGTAATTTTTGTGGGAATAGGCTCATCACGCCTATATCATGAGCTCCGTGATAGGCCCCTTCAAATTTTAAAACCTTTGGTCTCCCTGTATAAGCTTTGGCAAATCGGATAGCGTAAAACGTGGCTTCTGTCCCGGAGGAGGCAAATCTGACCTTTTCAGCACAGGGAATTGCTTTTACCAGTTCCTGGGCTAACTCGAGCGCAGGTTCGTTAACATAAGAAAAACTGGACCCTTTTTCAATCTGCCTTCTAACCGCCTCAATGATGGCTGGGTGAGCGTGTCCAAGGATTACAGACCCCCAGGAGAGGGAATAATCAATAAACTCTCTTCCAAAGACATCGTATACCTTCGACCCCTTGCCATGGGAGAGAACAGTAGAAAGCTCCCTCGGCAAGTTGAACTCCCCAAAAGAACCACCTGGGAAGAGACGAAAAGAGAGATCGACTAGCCCCGTTTGACCCATCCCTCCGCCTATTTTTAAGCAAGATAGGGGTTAGGGTAAAGATGCCTGTTTCGTTTTTGGGTTGCCTTCATTCGTTACTGAAATCTTTAACCCTAACCATTTAATTCTTAAACTAAAAGGGCTTCGTGACTACGACCGAAGAAATCTTTTCGTCATTCGTAGATGATAATCTCATCTTAAAATTACTTTGAAATAGCCTCATCCACGATATCTATTGCTTTATCTATTTTGCTCAATCCCTCCATCAACTGTTCCTCTGTAATACACAGAGGAGGTGCAATAAAGAGCACATTCCATCGTGAATATCCCGTTACTCCATCGGCCTTCATTTGATTCAGAACCGAATTCATCAAGGGGTTTTTCTTTTCGTAATTCTCGACAGTCCAAGGAACAATAGGCTCACGGGTCTTCCGATTCTTTACAAACTCAATAGCGGCAAAGAGGCCCAATCCGCGCACGTCTCCAATACTGGGATGCTTTTGCTTCATCTTCTCCAGTTCTTTCATCAGCTTGAGCCCAAGGACCCGCGAATTCTCAACCAAACCTTCTTCCTGATAGACTTTGATGGCTGCGATGGCAGCCGCACAGGAGGTGGGGTTTCCAAATTGGGTCAACCCACCATAAAAAATGTGGTCCTCCAAAAAGTCACCGATCTCCTTTCTGACCACGGTCGCCCCCAGTGGAAGAGTTGCATTATTGATCCCTTTCGCCAGGGTCATGATGTCCGGCACGACATCCCAGTGCTCGCAGGCAAACATCTTCCCGGTTCTCCCAAAACCCGTCATCACCTCATCCGTGATCAGCAGGATTTTATATTCATCGCAAATCTGCCGGAGTCTCTGCATATAACCATTCGGGGGGATGATCCGACAGTTGCTCCCAGTGATGGGTTCGACAATAATGGCAGCAATTGTCTTCGGTCCCTCGACCTCGATCACTTCCCTTATCTGATCAGCACAAAACAGATTGCAATCGGGATACTTCTTATCAAAGAAACAGCGGTAACAGAACGGATCCCAGATCCGGACGATTCCTGGAATGCCCGGTTCGTTCGGGAGCCTTCTCGGGTCTCCAGTCACGGAAATCGCGCCATAAGTAGCACCATGATAGGACCGCCACCTCGAAATGATCTTCTGCTTTCCGGTAAAGCTTTTTGCAATCTTTATCGCATTCTCATTGGCAGTTCCTCCGCCCGAGGAGAGAAAAGTCTTTGTGAGATCGCCCGGGGTAATTTCTGCCAAAATCCGGCATAGCTCCGCCCGGGTCTCATTCGAGGGTCCGGGTCCGATATAACAGAGTTTCTCGATCTGCTCGTGGATGGCAGCGATGACTTTGGGATGCTGATGTCCTGCATTCACATTGAAGAGTTGGGAGGAAAAATCGAGGTATTTTTTCCCGTTTTCATCCCAGATAACAGCCCCTTCCCCACCGGTGACTATAAAGGGTTTAAAATCTTTCTGAGCCATCCAGCTGTGGATGACGTACTTTCTTTCATTTTCTGCCACTCTCAAAGGATCCATTTCTTCTCCTTTCACGTTTCATGTCTCACGTTTCACTTTTACAAAAATTCCTTTTCAATCAGCTCTGGAAGATCCGCAACACTGGGGATGACATGGGTATGCCAGTATTTTCCCCAATCGGTCACAGGACGGGGACCGCTGAGGACACCAATCACTCCCCGGCACCCGGCATTGCGCCCCTCGAGCATGTCCGCAGGGGTATCTCCGATCTTGATCACTTCATGCACGCTCTGAATATTGAGCTGAGTCATCGCATAAAAAATCATAAAAGGTGCAGGCCGTCCAATTTGACCGGGAATATGCTCCACATCCACCGAAATATCAACCAGTCCATTCTCAATCCAACCCAACCCCTCCATGATGGCATCTGTAATGACACGGTGAAATCCTGTGTCCGTAGCAACCTTGATTCCATGTCTGTGGCACCACCGGAAAGTATCTGAAGCTCCCGGGACTTCTTTACACTGCTTTCTGTAATATTCGAGCATGATCTCCTGGTACCGGTCAAAGACCCTCTTAGCCAGATCGTAGGTCTCGGGGTCCTTTATTCTTTCGAAATCTTCAATCTCGATCTTTTTCCCCCTTTCCCGCGCAATCAGAAACTGATAGAGATGAATTTTATTCGTGCCCATGTTGATGAGAATCTCCTCAGGAGTGGTTCTCAGTTTAAACTCCTGAGCCGCTTGATACAGACAATCTCGAACCCCCGTGTCGTCATAGACCGTTGTTCCTGAAAGATCAAACATCACCATGCTAATTTTTCCCATTGGTAAGACCTCCATTAAAATCTATTGGCCGCTTCTGCCCAAAAAAAACAATAATACGACTTTCTATCCTTCAAAAAGCGGCGTACTTGAATTTTATATAGCTTTGCTCTATATTATTCAATGTAATTTATTTTATAAATTGAATAAATAAAAGTTATAATGAACTTCAACCAATTAAAGGCTTTTTACTATGCCGTAAAATACGGAAGCTTCAGCGCAGCAGCGGAGGCTCTCTGGATCACCCAGCCAGCAGTGACAAAACAGATTCAACAACTTCAGAGAAGTTATGGCGTAAGGCTGCTAAACCGATTCGGCAAAAAGATGGTTCCCACCGATGCTGGTGAAGTCCTCTTCGATTTCGCTGACAAAATCTTTCAACTCGAGAGTCAGGCTGAAGAAAGTCTTCGTGATTTTCAGGAGCGCAAAAGTGGACGCCTCCGGATTCATGCAAGCGAAAGCTTTGGGGCTTATTATCTTCCTTTCATTATCAATCTATTTAGAAAAAAATATCCAAAGATTCACATCTCAGTCAACATTTTCCCTAATAAGGAGATTATCGAAAACACGATCAAACTGGAAAACGATCTGGGATTTATTTCCTATCCTCTCGAGCATAAGAAGCTGGTGACCAAAGAGGTTTTGGAAGACAGATTGGTTTTGATCGTTCCGCCTTCCCATCCCTTTGCCAGGAAAAAACTCCTTCAGCCTCAAAAATTGAATGGACAGCCAATCATCATGCATGAGAAGGAGTCTGCCTCCCGGGGGATCGTCGACGAATTCATTAAGAAGAATAATCTTTCTGTTTTGATATCTTTGGAGCTCTCAAACAACGAGGCCATCAAAAGGGCTGTCGAACAGGGGATCGGCCTATCTCTAATTTCGGAGAATGTCGTCACTGAAGAGGTAAATAGTAGGAAGTTAAAGAAAATTCCCTTAGCTGATCCTACGCTCAAACGAAAATTCTATCTGATTCATCATAAAGATAAATATCTTTCAGAGGCCTTACAAATGTTTGTCCAGATGGTAAATCAATGGGCATCCGAATATAAAAAGGGGGGTTCCGTTAGCGTGCCTCTTGCCTATGCCGGTTCCACTGCGTAAAATTACAAAATCAGTCCTTTCCCCACTTCTTGAAATAATCTCCAAAGAGCTCTTCATCAGAGGGAATGTATTCTTCCACGGGCACCGAAAGCCAAGTATAATTGAGGAAATTCCTGTAATTTATGTTCTCACTGGTCATATTACCCGCCCACGTTCCACAGCCTAAGCTTTCCGTCCAGATCTGGCCGTTATACCAGCTTCCGGTGTTAACCAAACAGTGGGGCATATTGCATTCCACTCTCCCAACTTTCGCTCTGATGGCAAGTTCCTCCATTCGATCCTGGCGGTTGCTGTGGAGGGAAACTGAGTGACCAATCCCTGAAAATTCGAGAATCTTTTCAAGACGGTTGAGCATCTCATTCCAATCATTCCATTTCCATACGGTCAGTACAAGGCTTAATTTTTCCCCGGAGAATCTGTCCTCAGGACCAATCTTCTCTCCGATCACCATTAGAAATTTTGTTCCGGGTGGGGGGGTGATCCCTGCTGCTTCCGCGATGACGGGAACCGACCTTCCAAAGATATCCCGATTTAAAGTCTTCCCGTCGGGCCAGAGGGCTTTTCTTACTTTTTCGCGTTCCTCAGTGGTACACAGGTATCCACCCTCTTTTTTCAGAAGGTCCATGAATTGATTATAAATGGGCCCGTAAATCGCTACCGCGTTTTCAGATGAACACGATGTGGAGTTATTCGCAGTTTTGGAACGCATGATCTTGTTGGCCGCCGCAGGGAGATCGGCTGTATCATCGACAATCGAAACGACGTTACCAGCGCCTACGGTATGGGCAGGTTTCCCCGCTGCATAGACGACCTTGATCAGAGCGGCTCCACCCGTTGCCATGACAAAATCAACGTTCTTCATTAATTCCTGCGTCTTCTCGTTCGAGGGATACTGGATACACTGAAATAGATCCTCGGGGGCCCCCACTTTCTTAAGAGCCTTCCGGGCGATTTCAACCGCCAGATAGGAACATTGTTTGGTTCTTGGATGGGGGGAGCAGATCATGGCATTTCGGGTTTTTAAAAGGCTGAGGCCAATTGTACAAACGGTTCCCTCGGGATTGGTCATGGGGACCACATTAGCCACCACGCCTATGGGTTTGGCATAAATTTTCAAACCTCTTTCTTTATCTTCTCTGACCAGCCCACAGGTCTTCACCCCTTTGAAATCATTGATGGTGCCTCGCACCTTGCTTCTGATTTTATTAATCTTGTCTTCATAGACACCGATGAGGCCCTCCTCCACAGCAGACTTGGCCATGGCCCTGACGTTCTCATCTTTCTGCCATTCCCAGCCTACCGCGGCACACATCTCGTCGACCTTCTCCTGCGGCCAGTACTCGACGATTTCAAAGGCCTTTCTTGCCCTCCGGTACATTTCCTGAATATCATCATGATGGTCTTGTGGCATTTCGATCAAACCTCCCTCGTATAATGTATTTTCAAGTTACATGTGGAACTCCCAAAAGGCAACCAGGGATGTTGAAAATATGCCAAAGGTCCGCTGTGCAATGTCTTAGAGGCACCTTTGGCTGCCGATTTTATGAAAGATTGAGACTTATTCTTTTCGATCTTCTGGCTTTGGAACCGGTCTGTCCGGAGGCCCATCATAATATTTGGGACCCTGGATCGACAGATCAAGAAGATTGACCATTTTAGTGGTACGGGAGGCTCGCCAAGCCTTCTCTTTTGTCATTTCCTCGATGGCATGGGCCGCACAACTGAATCCACGGCAGAGGACCCCTATCGCCCAGGCAGCGAGTGGACTAAATCCCATATCCATAAAAATGCAGTTGGCACCGCCGATGACGTTGGTCCAAACTTTCTTACCATTTATCCTTTCAAATGCCTTTTCAATCTCAATCTGCAGATCGTGGAACTTTCCCGCAACTCCGAGTTCCCTCGCTTTCTTCATGATCCGAATGGCCCTAGGGTCACCGTGGATGTGTTGGGGCTGTCCTAAGCCCATAATCATCTTCCCTTTATGATCCTTGACCAATTGCTCGGCAATCTGGGTAAGGTTCCAGCCGTTCTTCTTCCCCATGTCCATGTATTTATGGACCATGATCCCGTGCAGATGTCCTGGACCATGGGCCTCCCCAAAGGTCATGATCCCTGCAGCAATCGCAGCGTTGAGGGCTGGTCTTCCCGAGGCGCAACACCTCGCAGTCAGCGTTGACGGAGATAGGGCGTGCTCCATGAACTCAACCATAAAGAAGTTGAGCATCTTCTCTTCATTAATCTTTGGAAGTCTGCCCTGAAAAAGCAAAAAGACAACAGCCGCAAAACTCCATCCCGCCTCCGCAAGCTCGGTTGTATCATATCCTTGGAGAACGATCTTATCTGCCGTTTTATAGGCAAACGAACATTGCCAATGGAATGGTTCTCTTCCTGTCTGGTCATATTGATCTCCCCATTGATCATCTGCCATCTTATCTTCTCCTTTCTCAAGGTTGGGTTAGAAAAAACAATTCGTATTTATAAAATGTCATTTTATATGAGTCAATATAATAAATTTTATATTTTTAATAACCTGCCGTTATCATCTTAGGGAATTCATCCATGGACTGGGGGGAAAAAGGATTTCAATCGGGAGGATCATGAACCTTACTTCCGTTTCAATATCGAATAGACTATTTGAAGCCCTATCATTGTTGTTGAATCCTGAATCTTTCCCTGTTCAACCATTTTCATTGCCTGGTCGAAGGAGATGATATGGGTGGTTAGAATCTCATCCTCATCCAATCTCTGTTCGGAGGGGGTGAGTTCTTTTGCCAAAAACAAGTGGGTTCGCTCATCACTATACCAGGGAGCGACAAGGATCTCGCCCACCTTCTCAAATCTTCTGCCGAGAAACCCACATTCTTCCTCCAGCTCCCTCTTCGCACAAGTTAAGGGGTCTTCTCCTGGTAGCATCGTGCCGGATGGAATCTCCCATATGAAATCTTTGAGAATAGGACGGTACTGGCGAATGAGAACGACTGAATTTTCATCCATCAGGGGGATGATTCCTGAAGACCCAGGATGGTGGATAAATTCAGCCATCATCTTCTTGCCGTTCGGTAAAGTGGTCTCTTCTCGGTAAAGGTCGAAAACCTTCCCTTGGTAAATGACTTCTCTCATCTCCCTATCCCTCCTCGAGTAGGGGGTCTACCTTTCAACTTCCTATCTCCTTCTTGACCCTTTTTAAATCATATGCGATCCGGTCTTTTTAGATATCGGCTCAAAGGGAGAGTGAATAAAACCATCAAAGCCGTACTCACGAGCGCAAATGAGAGACTCAGGAACTGAGCAAGAAAACCAAAAAATATCGGAGAGATCGCCCCGCAACCCAAGGTGACAGCGTAGTATAACCCATATCCCCGGGACCTCGCTTTGGGAGTGATGATCTCCGCCACGGTAGCGTAAAGCACAGAGGAGGTACCGTTCAATACAATTCCCATGAATGGAAGCACGATCCAAATGGCCGAAGGGGGACAAAATGTTAAAGAAAGAATTCCCACAGCAGTCAGAACTTCTGTCCCCATGACCATAGGGATAATGCCAAGCCATTCGGCAAGAGCACCGCAGACAAACTTCCCCACCGCTCCGCCCGCGAAAATAAGGGTCAGGGCAAAACTGACTCGAGTCCCTGGAATCCCTTTTTGTAAAAGCAAAAAGGGGAGAAAGGTGAGTAGGGCCACACGCGTCGAGATATCAATGACCCCGATCGTCAACAGAGCCGAAAAACTGGTTCGGTTCCGTATCCCCCAACCACCCCCTCCCGACATTAACTCTCCCGGCGGCCCTGGTAATGGATGAACTTCCCTCTCCTTCCTGACCAGGATCCAGAGGATAGCTCCTAACAACGATCCGCCAATGGAAAGAACGAAAACCGCCTGCCTCCAGTCCCAAAGGCTAATCATCACAGCCACTAAGAAAGGTAAGCATACCTTACCCATATCGCCGGAAAAATTATAAGTTCCCATCGCCGTCCGGCGTCCTGAAACTTCGAAGACCCTAGAAAGAACGGAAGAACCTAAGCCATGCTGACCTGCCGCAGTTCCCCTCGCAAAAATGAGGGATATTAAAATTGCCGAAAAAGTATAAACCCTGCTCATCATTAAGAAGCCGCCGGTCAGACCGAAAGTTCCGGCGACAATCACGGTCAACTCTCCGATCCTCTCTCCCAGAAGACTTAGAGGGAATTGAAGAAGGCTCATCGCTGATGAAACTCCTTTGAGTAGGCCCACTTGGCTGAGTGAAAGGTTTAACTCCACAGCGATGAAAGGAAGAAGAAGATAGAGGGAGTCCGAGAATCCGTCATCAAGGAAGTGGAAGGCACCAAAGGAAAAAAGAGAGCGAATCTGTTTGTCTTTTTCGGCTTTATTCAAAACTGGATTCCTTTTAGGCTCGGTTTAATCTTATTTCATCTCTATTCCGAACTCCTCCATCACCTTCTTACATCTTTGAAGGCGCCCCCCTTCTGTCTTCACTCCGTGGAGATAACCATCTAAGGAATCCACGTCCTTTAAGAGTTCCACAAAAGGGTCATTAGAATTAGCCTCCTTATCACTATGGTGAACCGTCGACTTCACTATCTTCTCAATCTCTTCTTTCGTAATCGGCGATAGTTTTGTCCCCGATTCAACATTATATTTTTCTATGAACTCATAGACATATTTTTCGGCTGCCTCCGCGTGCCCTTCGTCTTTTTTTGTCCTGACAACACCGATATCATGTAAAGCTGCGGCTATTCCTGCTAATTCAGGTTCAATTCCCCGATGCATGGCTAATAACTTCGCAAGTTGGGAGCTTGAGTACATGTGCATGATGTTCCATCGAATGGGAAGATCCCTCCCCTCATTGCTCAGGTCCTTCATCTCCGAAAGAAGCATCGTCAGAATACGATTCAATCGCCTCATAGATAATCTCTTTTGGAGGACATGCTTCTTCTCATTTCCCATTCTATTTTCTCCTCATGACAACAGGATAGGACTTGTCCTTTTTCCCCTCTGTCTCAGAAGGGGAGAAATGTTTTTAGATATAGAATCACGATAATGAGTGGCAATGCGGGTATGAAATTCCCTACCCTGATCTTTTGCAGTCCGAGAATATTGACGCCAATGCCCATCACAATCACCCCGCCGACAGAGGTCAATTCCCTGACCATGACAGGGGTAAAGAAGAATTGAATTTTTGAAGCCAGCAGGGTCAAGCTTCCCTGATACAACAGAATAGGGACAGCCGAGCCCAAGACACCAAATCCCATGCTTGCCGCAAAGGGAATCGAAATGATCCCATCCATCATCGCCTTGGTGATCAAAATTGAGGGATCATTTTTGAGACCATCAGTAATGCTTCCCACAATTGCCATGGATCCGACACAAAAAAGCAGACTGGCATAGATGAATCCTTTGGCAGGGCTTTTCTCTGTGACATGAAGTCGCCTTTCCAGCCAACTCCCAAACCGATCGAGATGACCCTCAATATCAAGCCACTCCCCCAGTGCAGCCCCCAAGGCCAGACTTATCAAAACCATGATGAGCTGCTGGCCCTGAATGGCCATGCTCAACCCAATGACCAAAGTGAAGAGACCTAAGACGTGAAGCGTGGTCTGTGAAATTCGCTCTGGAAATCCCTTGCGAAAGAGCAGACCCAGTGCACCTCCGATAATGATGGCAACAGCATTGATGAGGGTTCCCATGAAAAACCTTTCTCTATTTATCGATTTCAAATGATTTTAGGTAAATGATTAACACAATACCAGGA
The DNA here is from genome assembly GCA_964393245.1 of uncultured Syntrophaceae bacterium. Lineage (GTDB taxonomy): Bacteria > Desulfobacterota > BSN033 > BSN033 > UBA1163 > CAYMJV01. The sequence goes on along the minus strand of CAYMTD010000013.1, from coordinate 1,243 downwards.
AGATTAAAAGCATATTTCAATTCGTATGTGATAAAATAAGCCTCAACGAATCCGGTAAAAAGGAGACGCAGATGAAAGTCATTTTTCATCACCGATTCTTCGAGGTCTATACCCATGATCCGGCAGCGGCTCAGGGAAGGATGGAGGCGATCGTCAATGCTTTGAAAGGGGTCTATGAATTTGTCGAGCCCGGTCCCGCTTCAGAGAGAGATGTCGAAAGGGTTCACGGCAGGCCGCATATTCAATCTGTTAAGAGAGATCCATTGATCTATGAGATTGCACTCCTTGCAGCCGGGGGAGCAATTCTCGCAGCAGAAACGGCCTTCGAAGGAATGGCCTCTTTTGGTCTGATCCGGCCTCCGGGGCATCACGCTAGTCCCCATTCCTCCTGGGGTTTCTGTTATTTCAATAACGTGGCAATCGCCATCAAGAAACTGATCAGCGAAGAGAAGGTCAAAAGGGCCCTCATCCTCGACTTCGATCTCCATTATGGAGACGGGACAGCCAACACCTTTGCCAATTCAAACGAGGCCAGTTATTTTCATCCCGAGGGGACGAATCGACAGGCATTTCTAAACGAGGTGGAGAAGGCGCTTCAATCTAAGGCCCCTTACGATATCATTGCGGTCTCTGCCGGTTTCGATCGCCACGAACAGGATTGGGGAGGGCTACTCACGACCGAAGACTATTCCACCATTGGAAAATGGGTTAAGGAACAATCCCTCATCCGCTGCCAGGGAAGATGCTTTGGCGTTCTGGAGGGTGGTTACAATCACTCCGTGCTCGGCAAAAATGTGAAGAGCTTTCTTCAGGGATTAGGTGACTCATAATTATCCCACCTGAATTCGAGATTGACAAAATCAACCTGGCTTCATAAAATTTGCGGTAAACTGAAGCGAAGGAGTGAAGAAGATGAAATCCTCTAAAAAAGAGGCGAACCTTTACTGGAACCCTCTCATGGAGACCCTTCCGCTGGAACAATTGAGGGAACTTCAGGTTAAGAAATTCAAAAGAATTGTAAGGTGGGCCTATGAGCGATCGAAATTTCACCGCAGGCTCTACCAAGAGGCAGGCCTTAAACCTCGAGACGTCAAGTCTTATGACGATGTGGCCAAGGTTCCCAAGGTGGAGAAAGCAATGATGAGGGATATTCAGAGAAAGGATCCGTTTCCATATGGAGACGCCCTCTGCGTCCCTCTGGAAGAGGTCACGGAATATCGTCAGACCAGTGGAACCACAGGAA
>CAYMTD010000012.1:0-18357 GCA_964393245.1 uncultured Syntrophaceae bacterium | reverse complement strand
CAAGCCTATCATAACCGATCCAAGCCGTGTTGGGAGACAATAAACGCACTTTGTAGACCATGTGTCAACAGAATTTCCTGTATGGAATGCGTCTTTTTCCAAGCCTCTAAAATGACAAAAGATATTATGATCTCCAGCATCGAAACTATCCTATCTAAATGACCAAGGAGAGGGCTCCCCGATTATTTTTGCAATCAGGGACTTTTCAAAGTTTGCATGTGAAATTTTTCTTCTTGACAAGCTGATATAATTTTGTATAAGGTTTGACGACATAAGATTGTATAAAAATTTCCATCCAGCCAAAGTTAAAATACGACGATTTCGTAGCTTTTTTTACAATCTTTGCCTGATTTGTGAAGCTCGCCGCCCGCAGGGGTCTCCCGGCATTGTAATATGATTCATGTTGTGCCCTTCACCCCGCCTAGAAGGCAGGGCTTGGGGGGCAGCATCTTCTTGTCAAGTTACACAAGAAAAGGAGGGGGATTATGTTTCGTTTTGAGAAGGACCAAATGGTATGTGAAATTGGGGGGGTTAGGTTTGGGGGTCAGCCAGGGGAATATCCAACCATCTGCTGCTTTTCCATCTTTCAAGAAAGCGACAAACTCTTTGACAAAGGCAGCCGGAGAAGGGGATTTAATGAAAAGCGGGCGGAAGAGATGCTTAAGACATGTGACCGCTTAGGGGATGAAACCGGGGCCATCCCCATGGCGGACATCGTAGCCAGCCCGGGAGAAAAATTTAATAATTATATCGATTTTGTGATCTCCCAGAGCAAAATGCCTTTCTGTATCGATGCTGTCGGGATGGAAACCAAACTGCAGGGGGCTGCCTATTGTGCAGAAAAGGGTTTGCTTGACCGGATGTTCTATAATAGCCTTACCGTTTTTGAGGAAAATATAGAAACCGAGATCAAGGAAATTGTAAATATCGGAGTGAAGCATGTCCTCTTGGTGGCCTTTGATGTAAATGATCAAATGCCCTCCGGCAGGATTAAGGGGGCTGAGAAGCTGCTCAATGCTATGGAAAAAGTCGGAGCAAAGTTTAAGAGCATTATTGTGGATACTTCGGTTCTGAATGGACCTGCGACTGCCCTTTGCGGGATTGCCAACCGGATGATCAAAGAAAGGTGGGGCTTTGCCACAGCCGGTGCGCCAAGTAACGGCTCTTACATGGAATTCAAGCGTTTCAAAGAGAAGGGGGACCTTAAGGGCTGGGCTGCTATTGATGCCGCTTTAGAAGCCCTGGCCGCCTTCTACTATCACGACCTGGTCTTTACCGGGCCTATGGCTGGTGCCCCGCGGGTCATGCCCGCAGTAGCGATGGCCGATGCCTTTCTGGCTACAGCAGTTTTTGATGAAACCAAACAGCTTCCCAAAGAACCGAATCATCCTTTATTTAAGCTATATAAGGATTTCGCCGAGCAGCTAAAGGTCCGTTGGGATCAAGCCAGTGAGTTAAAGAAGTTACAGGGTTAGTGGATGTCATTGAACCGTAGGATGGAGAAAGAGATCGTGAAGGATGTTCTTTTTAGTTCATGGCAAGGCCAAGTTATAGATAACCGCCGAAAAGAACGGAAGGATTTTGCATCGGTAGATCAGGTAACATTGCCGGAGGTTTTCAAACCGGGGGAGAAGATTAAGGCCCTGATGGGCTGGGGAGGCATCATTATCCGTTCGGCAGAAGTGAATATCCTAGACCTTTGCCGGGCCTACATTGAAGTGATATTAGACCATACCAAAACCTGTGATAAATGTAATTACTGCAATACGGGATTTACGGAGATCTTAGAGGTCTTCAGGGATCTCACCAACGGAGAGGCGAGGGAGGATGACCCTGAGTTCTTACAAACAGCGGCCAGCACGATCATCGCCTCTTCAAAATGCACCATTGGAAAGGAAGGCCCTGTTCCCATCCTTCATGCCCTGAAATATTTTAAAGAGGACTTTTCACGAGCCATCAGCGAAAAGGGCCAGGTGGCGGCTGGCAGGTATTATTCCAAATTGACCGCCCCCTGTGTGGATGCCTGCCCCATTCATCTTGATATCCCAAGGTATATTGAGCGTATTAAAGAGGCCAAATTTGCCGATTCCCTGGAGGTGATCCGTGAGGCCCTGCCTTTGCCTGGTGTCGTGGGCCGGGTTTGCTACTATCCCTGTGAGCACCATTGCCGCCGGGCCAACGTGGATCAGCCCATTGCCATCCGTTCGCTTAAACGCTTTGTGGCCGATCAGGAATTATCCAGAGAGAAAAAACCGGCCTATTCCATTACTTCCTCGGAAACGATCGGCAAGGTCGCCGTTGTTGGCGCCGGTCCGGCTGGTCTGACCTGCGCCTATCACTTGGCCAGGAAAGGGCATGCGGTTACGATTTTTGAGAAACAACCTGTAGCAGGAGGGATGATGGCGGTTGGGATCCCCGAATATCGTTTGCCCCGTGATATCGTTGAGGTCGAGATCGAGGCGATTAGGAAACTGGGAGTGGAAATCAAAACCGGCGTGGAAATAGGTAAGGATGTTACCACGGACCAACTCCGGAAGGAGGGATACCAATACATTTTTATATCTATCGGCGCCCATGAATGTAAGAAGCTGGGCATAGAAGGAGAAGACTTGGAAGGAGTTTACCCCGGGGTGGTTTTTTTGAGAGAAACGCGATTGGGGAAAAAAGCCACTTTGGGGAGACGAATCGCTGTGATTGGGGGCGGGAATGTGGCCATCGATGCGGTTCGAACGGCCCGAAGATTAGGAGCCGAAGAGGCTTTCATAATCTATCGACGGAGCAGAGAAGAAATGCCTGCCCACCCGGAAGAAATCAAGGACTGCGAGGTAGAAGGAATCCAGATTCGGACCCTGACCAGTCCCAAGCGGATCATCGGAGAAAACGGCAGGGTCAAGGCCATCGAATGCCTCAAGATGACCCTGGGCGCCCCCGATGCCAGCGGGCGTCCCCGTCCGATCCCTGTCGAAGGCTCGGAGTTTCTCCTGGAAGTGGACGGGGTCATCCCGGCCTTGGGACAGGAATCAGACTGGGCCTGCTTAGGGCCAGAATGCGTCTGCACCCTTTCCGAGTGGGGCACCCTGAAGGTGAATCCCTTCACCCTCCAAACGGACGATCCAACCCTATTTGCCGGAGGGGATGCGGTCTTGGGACCCCAATCCTTGATAGAAGCCACTGCCATGGGTAAGAAAGCGGCCATCACCATTGACCGGCTTTTGAATGATTCTCCTCTCGAAGCTGGGAACGACGACCATTTTGATCAACTCTTTGAAACCATAAAAATTTATGATCCGAATGAAATCGTAAAAGTTTCCGAGCCGCGAGATCGGAAACCAGTGACTAAGTTGCCGCCGGAAACCAGGAAATCTTCCTTTGAGGAAGTGGAGAAAGGCTTTTCTTCTCCAGAAGCGGTGGCTGAAAGCGAGCGCTGCCTACGCTGTTACCGGGTGGTGACCGTTGCCGTTTGATTAGCATGTGAAACTTTTCTTCTTGACATGCTGATATAATATTGTATAACCTTCTCAAATATTAAGTTAGACTGATTTCTTTTCGGATACTAATCTCTGAAAACAGATAAATTTCAATAGCATAGAATCCTACAAGAACCTTAAAGGTCAGGTGGTTCATTTCTTATGATTTTATAGCGGCACCGAAAACTAAACGAACTTCTGATATCTATAGTTTAACCGAGATAAATATCCCCTTTTAACTATATAACAGTTCGATTTTGATAAACAAAACTAAACATCATTCGAGGTTATCACCCTTGAACGAAATTGATATTCAATCCGGAACAGATCCAATCTACTCAATCAGTGAAGCCTCAAGAATTCTGAAAATCCACCAAAGAACGCTACTCAAATACGAAAAATTAGGACTATTGAAACCCTTCAGAAACCCTAAGAATAATCGAAGGCTATTCACAGGGAATGATATCCAATGGGTTGGCTGCATCATGAGATTGGTGCATCAGGATGGCTATAGTCTGAAGACTCTCAATTCAGTCTTAGCCGTCGCTCCATGCTGGATGATCAGAGGGTGCCCATCTGAAATACGAGAGAATTGTGATGTCTTCATTGACCAGGATTCTCCATGCTGGAGTAGAGGGAAAGGAAAATTTTTGGATACTCTTTGCCATCAATGCGTTTATTTCAACTACTTTCATCGTTTAAAAGAGCAACAATCTACCGAAACCCAAAAAGACTCCCAGAAGGAGGAGGCTGGGTCAGGAGGGTTGGGTAAAGGAGCCCCTTAGAAAAAGGGGTCAAATCTTCAAAAAAAAAGGAGAAAGGAGGGAAATCTATGTCCAAACAGTTGGTGATTGATGCCATTCGGGGAAAGCGACTGGAAAGAGTCCCTTGGGTTCACTATGCAGGGGTCCACGCTGCCTATCTTATCGGCGAGAAGGCGGATAAATACCTACAGGACCCCGATCTCATTGCCAAGGGGGTTTTGTTTGCAACTGAGCGCTACAAGGCGGATGGAGGTCCCCTGGTCTTCGATCTGTCGGTAGAGGCCATGTCCATGGGGTGTCAAGCCAAGTGGGTTCCGGACAACCCACCGTCCATCGTGGGACATCCCCTGCAGGACAAGTCCTTGAAAGAGGCAAATCTCAAGATACCCACCGCCAAAGATGGCCGGTGGCCTGTCATCGTAGAGGCTGGCAAGAAGGTGATGGCCAAAAAGGGTGACTGGGCCCTGATGGGTCTCTTCTGCGGTCCTCTCACTTTGGCCTCCCATCTTCGAGGGGTGAAGATCTTTACCGATGTTTACAAAAATAAGCCCCTTGCCAAAGAGATCATCGATTTTGCAGGTAGGGTGGGAGCAGAATCGGCAAGAATTTATCGTGATATCGGATGTGAAGTCATTGCCATTGTTGACCCTGTGGCTTCCCAGATCAAACCGGAAACCTTCAGAGAGTTTGTGACGCCAGCCTGCCAGGAAGCCATCAAAGTGATTCATGACGCTGGCCTCACTTCCACCTTTTTCATCTGTGGAGATGCTACCAAAGTGCTCGAAGAAGTGTGCCAGGTCGGAACCCACGGCTTTGCCATCGATGAACAACTCAACCTCAACTACGTGAGGGATTTGGCCCTCAAGTATGGCGTTGGTTTTGGCGGAAACCTTAAACTCACTTTATCTCTCTCTCTTGGAATCGTAAACCCTAAGGAGGACGCCATTGTCAGTCTGGCCGCAGGGGGGTACACGGGCTATACCTTTGCTCCTGGCTGAGACATGCCCTACGACGTTCCGGTCGAGAACGTGGACAAAGCCCTTGAGGCAAAGGCGTGGTATGAGCAGTTTTATGCAAAATATCCGACGACGGTTCCAAAAGGTTTCATATCCCTCGCCTGAGATGCAATGTGCCGTCTCACAGAGGTTTAATTCTATAGGAAAGGAGGGGAAAAAACTATGGCTGATAAAGTAGTCGTCGATGTGCTGACGTTAGACAGTTATCAATGCGCCGCCTGCCAGTACATGCTGGAAGCGGTGTCCGCTCTTCCCAAGCAGATCCAGGACATGATCGAGTATAAGGAATGGAACATTAAAGGGAAGGAGGGCATAAGCAAATTTCTGGAATTGAAGGGACGGGTGCTCCCTACCATTTGCATCAACAAAGAGCTTGTCTTTGAGAGCATCATCCCCACTTATGAGGAGTTGATCCAGGAATTGGCCAAGAGGGCACCTAAGGAGTTTGCTGATGCCCTCTGGAAAGAATACCAAAAATCGATTCAGGTCTAAAAGAGCCGTGGCCGGGGGGGCGCAAGCTCCTCCGCCCGTCCTCTTCGTTGACCAGCGCTCAGAGATTGCGTCCAAATAGAGAAAGGAGGTATGAGTCCCATGGGGGGGAATGACATAAGCTCCAAAGAGAAAGTACTCAAGTTGCTGAGGCATGAAGTGGTGGACTATATCCCATGCTTCAGCGGCATGGGCAATATTGTTATAGACGGCTTGAAGAAATACGGCCTTCAGTTCAATGAGGTTCACCAGGACGCCAAAAAGATGGCTTTCGCGGCCAAAGCGACTCCTGAACTTTTTGGTTACGACTCTGCCATCGTCCCCTTTGACTTCAATGTGGCCGCCGAAGTCTTAGGAAGTAAAGTTCAGTATTACAATACCGAAGACATCCTCTATCCTTCTATACCGGAAAAATCTATCCAGTCCTTTGAAGACATAAAAGTACCTTCGGATCTTGAAAACGCAGGTCGCTTCCCCATCGTCATGGAAGCCATCCGAATCCTGAGGAAAGAGATCGGGGATAAGGTGGCTGTGGGGGCTTGGGTGCTGGGGCCTTTTACCCTGGCCGGTCAGGTAACGGATCTGAGCAAGCTCCTCAAGGACACATTCAAAAAACCCAATGAGGTCATCCAGTTCCTTACCCCCCTGAGGGATCTTCTTATTGCTGAGGCCAAGCTCTACCAGAAGGCCGGTGCAGACTTTATCACTGTGCGGGAGATGGGGACACCTGTCGATCTCCTCAGCCCGAGAGTCTGGAAATCGATGATCCAGCCTTTCATGATCAAGATGAGGGAAGAGATTGGATCACCTGTCGTTCTCCACATCTGTGGCAAGACCAATGAGATCATCCATTTCATGCATGAATGCGGATACGACGCCGTCAGTGTGGAACACCAAAACGACGTATCCATGTCCAGGCAGAAGATTGGTTCACCACCGAAGAACCTCCTCTTTGGAAATTTGAATACCTATAAGGTGATGGTGCAGGGTAAGCCCGAAGATGTGGCCAAGGAGGTGATGGCGGCCATTGACGGGGGCGTCGATGCCATCTGGCCGGGATGTGATATCTGGCCTGGAACCCCTGCGGAGAATATGAAAGCCATGATCGAAACGACCAGGGAATATGGATCAAAAAAGAAAAAGGAGAGACAAAATGGTTGACGAAGCGAAAAGAAACGATATTTTAAAGCGTCTGAGTGATGGGGTGGTTTACTATGACGAAGAAAAGGTCATTGTGGCGTCCAATGAGGCGCTGGAGGATGGACTCGATCCCTTCGATGCCATCATGAACGGGTTGGCTGCCGGCATGGAGATCGTGGGACAACTCTATGAAAAGCAGGAATACTTCGTTCCCGAAATCCTGATGTGTACCGATGCCCTTTATGCAGGGCTCAACATCCTCCGACCCCATCTCAAAGCGAAAGAAATGAAAGATAGAGTTAAGGGGCAAGTGGTGATTGGGGTCGTCCAGGGAGACGTTCATGACATCGGAAAAAACCTCGTGAAGATGATGTTCGACGTGGCTGGCTTCACCGTCCATGACCTGGGTGCTGATGTCCCCTTGGAGAAATTTGCAGAGGAGCAGGTCAGGACTGACTCCAATATTATTGCCTTATCGGCGATGATGACCACAACGATGATGGGGATGAAAAAGGTCATCCATATGATCAAGGAGCGCAATCCGGATGTGGCCATTATGGTGGGCGGAGCACCCTTGACCAAAGAGGTTGCTGATGTCTTTGGGGCAGATGGCTATGCGGAAAACGCAGGCAACGCTGTTCAGGAAGCCATCAAAATGATAGCGAGGCTCAGAGAGATGCATGCTAAACAGCAACTGGGGACCACTCCCTGACCATCTTTCAGTTGGGTGAAATAAGGCGGAGAACAGTTGGCTGTAAAACGGATCTGCATCTTCCCCTGTGGAGGAATGAAGAAGGTTGAGGCCACCGTCGCCCGGATTGCATCCTACATCGTGAATGAAGATCTGCTCCCGGGAAAGACGATGCTCATGTGTGTTCCTGCCTTCTTGAGAGGGGTAGAGGAAGATATCATGATGGTTGAAAACAACCCCACCGTCGTAATCGACTGCCACACCGAGAGCTGTGGTTCAAGCCTAATGGCCTTGATTGGAATTCCGCCCGCCGCCAGGATCTATATTCCTGACATCGTCAGTCAAACAGGGTTGGTTCCCGGAAGAAGTCGTCAGGTTTTGGACCCTGTTGGGAAGAAATTGGCCCAAGAGGTGGCCCGTCAGGTAGCCAAGGCCGCAGAATGGATGCTGGAGGATAGGAATTACAATTTTGAGAAGAAAAAAGCGCAGGTTCTCAACCAGAGGCTCTGTGAATTCTCTGATGAAGCAGTTGATTCCTTGGGTTATGTCCAGATAGAAGCAGCGATCTATCGACCAGAGTCCATGCCTCCTCTTTGGGATTGAATATCAGAGATTCCATGAGTATCGATAAGGTCATCATTTACCCCTGCGGGGGGATCGGCTTACATGTCTCATGCGTAACTCGACAGGCTGGTTACCTGCTCGATGAAGAGTTCTTCAAATCAGAAGTCGCGATTCTTGACATGCATCGGCTCATTCGAGGGATGCCTGATGAGATCGAATTAGTGGAAACCTATCCTACCATCATTCTTGATGGGTGTGCCCACCACTGTGGATCGAACCTCTTCCGATTGCTCAAGATCAAGCCGGCTGCCAGGATCTATATCCCAGATATCATCGCTGAAACTGGCCTCTATCCCGGAAGGGCAAGAAAGGTTCTAGAAGATTCAGGTCAGCGGCTTGCTAGAGAAGTTGCCCAGAGGGCAGCAAGGATTGTTAAGGGGACGAAGGAAAACCCGGACTATCGTTACCAACCCCAGAAAGTTCAGGCCCAGGGGTTGACCCTTTGCGATTACGAAGTCGATGTAGAGGAGGCATTAAAGTATATCAAAATAGCCCCGGGGGTTTATAGGCCAAAAGATATGAACCCATTGCCCGGATTCGAAGAAAAGGAAACTCAGGTGTGACAGCTAACTTTATAGAGGTTCTCTTTGATGGGGCTTTAAAGCGAATCGATATAGAAGAAACGATGACCCTGCAGGACCTTTTAGAAAGGCTTGAGATAAAGGAAACCGGTCCCTATTGGGTGGCTTGTAATAGAAAGATGATTCCGAAATCAGACTTTAGCCAGAAGATCCTTATGCCCGGAGATAGAGTCGAAATCCTTAGAATCCTTTCAGGAGGAAATCAAGGGTGATCTTGGAAGGATTTTATGGACAGAAGGTTGAACTTCGTGAGGATCTTCTTTATTATCCCCCGCAGGAGTTATGGGTTCAGCCTTCAGGAATGGATGGGGAACTGGCATTCGGAGTCACCCACGCCGGCGTTATCTTAGTAAGCGGGTTCACTTACTTGGAATATATTGCGGAGGTTGGTGACCAATTGGAGAAGGAGGACGATGTACTCTCCGTGGAGACCCATAAGGCGATTTTCAACATCCAGGCTCCCATCTCCGGCCGTATCACTCAAATCAACGAAAACCTTAAAGGCGAAAAAGTCTCAATTTTGGAGCGCCACTGCTACGAAAATCCCCTTTTTTTGATGGTCCCAAAAGAACCCATAGACCCCAAAAAGCTATTTCTCGACGTTGGAGCATACAAGCAGGCCCTTCTTCGTGGAGAGTCAGACCATTGCGGAGCCGGAGCCAGAGTTCAGAGGAGGAGCAAATATCAGAAGGAAGAAAGTTAGATTCGGATTGAAAGGGAGGATCGACGATGAAACATAAGGTAATTTTTCAACCCTCCGGTCGAAGAGGGGAAGTGGAGGCGGGCAAGACCCTCCTTCAAGCGTCAAGGGAATTGGGCGTGGACATTGAAGCTGTTTGTGGGGAGAAAAAGAAATGTGGAAAATGCAAGGTGAGGATTGAAGAGGGATTCTTTGAACGGCATGGCATTGAATCGAAGATGGAGCATTTGGCCCCTGTCGGCTTGACGGAGGAAGAATTGAAATTCATCAAGACCGAGGAAGAGGCTGAGGGCTATCGTCTGGGATGTGTTGTCACCATCAACGGCGATGTCCTTGTCTTCGTGCCAGAGGAAAGTCGGGCAGGGAAGCAGGTGGTCCGGAAAGCGGCAACGGAACGAGCAATCAAATTGGATCCTAACGTAAAGAAGTATTATGTCGAACTTCCCCCTCCTTCACTCCACGAAGCCATGGGAGATTGGGAGCGATTAGGCCAGGAATTAAAGAAAACCTACGGGTTGGAGAATTTAGCGATCGACTACTTTGTGCTGAAGGACATGCCCATCCGGATCAGGCAGGGCAAGTGGAATGTGACGGTCACGATATGGAACGGAAATGAAGTGGTTAAAGTGGAACCGGGCTTTGTGGAAAGGGGCTATGGATTGGCCATTGATATTGGAACGACAACGGTGGCAGCCTACCTGTGTGATATCACCACGGGGTCTCTGGTGGCTGTGGATTCCATGATGAATCCTCAAGTCCCTTATGGCGAGGACGTCATGTCCAGGATCACCTACTCCATGATGCACAAAGATGGGCTCGAAAAATTAAATAAGGCCATCATTGAAGGCCTAAACAAGATTATCCAGAACGTTTCAGGAAATGCTGGCATTACTCCTGAAGATATCTGTGAAATGACCATCGTTGGGAATACGGCTATGCACCATCTCTTCATGAATATCTACCCAGAACATATCGGGGTCGCCCCATTTCCCCCTACCCTTCATCACTCTATTGACGTAAAAGCCAGGGATCTGGGATTGAGGATTTCGGAGGGTTCCTATGTTCATGTCCTCCCCATTGAGGCAGGGTTTGTGGGTGCTGACAATGTGGGGGTACTCATCGCTGAAGAACCCTACAACCAAGACGAGATGGTTCTCATCATCGACATCGGGACGAACGGGGAACTGGTGCTCGGCAACCGGCTGAAACTCATATCATCCTCCTGTGCCACCGGGCCGGCCCTTGAAGGTGCCCATATCAAGTTTGGGATGAGGGCTGCTCCTGGGGCGATCGAGAGAATTAAGATCGATCCTGAGACCCGGGAAGTAAGATTTAAGGTCATCGGGAAGGAGGAATGGAATACAGAAATTGAAAATCCAGAGGCCAAAGGGATCTGTGGCTCCGGGATCATCGATGCCGTAGCGGAAATGTTCAGGACGGGTGTCATCCTTAAGAATGGCAATATTAATTTGAGTATCCATTCACCCAGACTCCGGAAGCAAAATGATGTGGCCGAATTCGTCATCGCCTGGGCCAAGGAAACCTCCATTGGCCGGGATATCACCATGTCTGTCAAAGACGTTCGAGCCGTCCAATTGGCCAAAGGGGCTCTTTACTCTGGAGCCAAGCTGATGATGAAAAGGCTGGGGATTACTAAGCTTGACAAGGTCATCTTAGCCGGTGCCTTCGGTAGTTACATCAATAAAGAATCAGCCATGATCATCGGGATGTTCCCCGACTGCGAAATGGAAAGGGTTTATGCAGTCGGCAATGCTGCTGGGGATGGAGCAAGAATTGCACTGTTGAATAAGGCCAAACGGGATGAGGCCAATGTCATCGCGAGACAGGTGGAGTATGTGGAGCTGGCGGTTGACACGACCTTCCAGAGAGAGTTCATGGAGGCGATGCATTTCCCCCATATGAAGGATAAATTTCCCCATATCCAACATATCCTAGATGCTATTCCAAAAGTTTAGGTTTGAGATGTTAAAGGAGAACTGTATTCCCCTTTCCTACGATATACCCTGGTCATCTTCATCTGGGGGAAACTCCTTTCTCGGATCTTCTGCTTCAGATGAAAGAATCTTTGCCTTGTGCCAACGCCATGGCATCCAGGGGATTCACTTTATAAAGACCTCACAAATTGTCGTGGCCCAGTGGGTACGGCTTAAATGCCGCTATGGATGCGACCACTATAATACGAACTGGTGTTGCCCGCCAGCCACCGTCACGGTGAAGGAGGCCAGAGAGATCTTAAGGGAGTATCGAAGCGCTTTGCTCCTCAGTGGGGAAGTCGACCATCCACATTTCTACCAAAATAATTCTAAGAAGAGACGAAGGCAGGTTCAATTTTGGAAAGGAACAGTCGCCATCGAAAGGGAGCTTTTCCTTCTCGGCTATCACAAGGCTTTCGGCCTTACTTCTGAATCTTGCGCCCTTTGCAAAAAGTGTGCTTACCCGGAGAATTGTCTTTTCCCGAAAGAGAAACGACCCTCGATGGAATCGTTCTCCATCGATATCTTCCAAACTTTGCGACATATTGGACAGGAGACTAAATTAGCTCAGCATATAGGTGATCATTTTAAACACTACAGCATTATTCTCCTGGAATAGGCGCCTCTATGAATCCGTCCCAAAAGGAAAAGATTCTGATCGAGGTCATTTCAGAGGGTCCTCACTGTATCCCCTGTGAATATGCAATCAAGTCAGTGCGTGAGGTAGCTCCTGATTTTGGGGAGAGGATGGAGTGGCGGGTTGTGCTTTTGAAGGAACGGGAGGGTGCGGAAAGGTTTCTGGAACTCACTCGGAAATTGGGGAAGCCACCCCCCATCCCTTCCATTCTGATCAACCAACGGGTAATGTTCGAAAGGATCCCGGGCCCCCATCTTCTGAGAACGACTATTGAAAGGGTCTTAGAAGGAAAAGAGGGGGAATGCCAAGATGAAAAAACGTTTTAACCCAAAGGGGATTTGCCCCAGGGAAATTCACCTGGAGATCGAAGACGGAATCCTCAAGGAGCTCAGTTTCATGGGCGGGGGATGCCGAGGGAATATTTATCTTATCTCCAAACTTCTTCAAGGAAAGCCTGTTGGAGAATTGATTCCATTACTAAAGGGGATCCCCTGTCGTGCGGGAACTTCATGCCCTGACCAGGTCGCCAAAGCCCTTGAACTGGATCAAACAGAAGGACTTCCTACGGCAGAGATGAAGATTCTCACGATAGAGGAGAAGTGGGGGCGGATAGGCATTTTCTCAGGTGTACATGGTGATCTCCAATGTTTGAAGATGGTGCTGGAGCAACTTTCCAGTCAGAAACTCGAAAGGCTGATCTGTTTGGGGAATCTGATTGGGGAAGGGTCCCTCCATGAGGAGATCGTTTTTTTATTGATCCAAGCGAAGGTGATACTGCTTCAAGATCCTTGCGACCTCAGAATCGAAAAGCATAAGGAGATCTCCAAGTCTGGCAAGGAATTTCTATCTCAAATCCCTGGTCTTCTGGAATTTCGACTGGGGAATTTGAGGGGAGTCGCCTTTCACGGTGGGACCATGGAAGAGATTCCCGGCTACTCAGAATATGGAAAGTATGGAATGGAAATCAATGCGATCACCCATCTGACAAATTATCTGAGAGATGAATACGTTTACCCAGCTTTTGAAACTCTTTCTAAGCAGTTTTGGGCTAATCTTTATGTCTTCAACCACACCCGTGATCCTTTATACAAATCCTTCTCAAATCGCCATTTCGTCAATGTGGGCCCTCTTAGATTGACGGATGGGAAGAAGGGGTCCTATGCCATCTTAGAAATGAAGGGAGACCAACTGGAGGTTGAGTTTCGAGAGGTTAAAATTTGACCCCTCATCCTTTCCCCAAGAAAGGGGAGAGGGATGGAGTGAGGGGGACAAGTTTGAAGAACCAATCAGAAGGAGTGAATCGAGAAATGCTCACAGTCGAAGGATTCAGTGGGCATCGGATAGAGATTCCAGAAGATCGTTACTACCTGCCTGGGTCTGAACTCTGGGCTCAGGCCAAGGAAGATGTGAATACCTTGGTCTTCGGTTTGACCCAGGCCGGGGTCATTTTGGCAGGGAGCGTCGTAAGTTTAGAATATCTTGTCGAGGAGGGGCAAACTGTTTCTTCCGGAGATGCAATCGCCTTCGCCGTAACGAACAAAGTCAAATTTATTGAGACCCCTCTGGCCGGAATAATCCTCAGCCTGAACCAGGCTGTGGTTGATCATCCTGGTCTCTTTCAAGAAGATCCCTATGCGAGAGCCTGGATTTTTTCCCTCAGGTTATTTGGATCCGCAAATCTTTTGGACCACTTTTTGGATCCAATTTCTTACCAACAGAGGCTTCTCCATTCAGAAGCTTGCGGAAATCCAGAGGGACTGAAAGGAGGCTCATCCCCAACGTGCCGAACGATTTACAGCTCTCTCCGCAGCCAGAAAAAGGGTGATGCATGAAGGGTGGTGCAACAAAGGTTATCGTGGAAATTGTGGGGTGGCCTAACTGAATCCTCTGCCAACTGGCCATGGAGGCCCTGGACGAGGTCGCCCCAATTTTTAAGGACCAATTGACCTATTCGATGATGGATCTATCGAGGCCTGAAGGCCTCGAAAGGCTCAAGCAGGTGAGGAAGAAACTGGACCGAAAGCCTAACATCCCTTCCATTTTGATGAATGAAGAGATTGTCTTCGACTCCATTCCTGACTCAGATACCCTGATCGAAGCCATTCGTGAAAGACTCGGATGAAGTGTGCTGGAGAATCTGAAGATGAAGAAACCCGTTATCATCATACCTTGCAGTGGCATCGGGAAGGCTTACGGAACTATTTGCCGTGAGGCGGTCTATGAGGTGGTTCAAAACCGAAGGCCTGGGATAAGCCGGACCCTCTGCTTGGCCCTTCTCGTTAAGGGTGATGAAGAAGCGATTGCCCTGCTTAGGGAAAGCCCAAGTATTGCCTTAGATGGATGTTCCAAGAGATGCTCCTATAAGAATATCGAACGAGTTTCACCAAAGCCTCCTATTCCCATAACGGTCATGGATCTTTTCCGAAAACATAGAGACCTCAATCCGAATGACTTCGATCTGGGGACGGTCCTCCATCTTGGAGAAGGGGGAAGACGGCTTGTGCATCTCCTCGCGGATGAGGTTTGTCGCTACATGGACAGAATAGAGGATGAAGATGAGTGAAAAACCATCCCCCAAACGAATCGGAGTAATCGCTTGCTGTGGAGAAGAACTGCCTGAGGGTACACTCACTCGGGCTGTCATTCGGATTCTCATGGAAGAGCTAAAACCGGAAGAAACGGCTACTATCTGTCTTCCGCTCTTTCTGGCAGGGGACGAACAGGAGAGGAATTTTGCTCAAGCCTTTCCCACTTTGACCCTGGACGGTTGCGAGAAGCGTTGCGCTCAAATCGGGACAGAAAAATATAGCCACTCCGTTGCACGGGGATTGATCATCCCTGACATTCTTAAGAAACTTCATCTGGAAATCAAGGGAACGAGGGAACAGTTCGACCCTGACCTCGCTCGGGCAGTAGCGATAGAGGTAGCTAAAGGGATGGATCGTTTGAAAAAGAAAGGAGGAATAGATGAAAGGGAAGGCAACAAAAAAGAAGGAGATCAAAGAGGTCGTAAAAGAAAAATATACTAAATTGGCAAAGCTCAACAAAAGTTGTTGCTGTCCCAGTGATGAAGCTGCCAACCGAGCTTATGTGGAGGCTCTCTACAATACCGAGGAGATAGAAAGTCTATCCAAAGAGGTAACTGACCTGTCCATGGGGTGCGGAAACCCCACGGCCATCGCCAATTTGAAGCCAGGCGAGGTCGTCCTCGACCTTGGTTCAGGCGGCGGGATCGATGCCTTTTTGGCCGCCAAGAAAGTTGGCCCTCAGGGGAAGGTCATTGGCCTCGATATGACGGAGGAGATGATCCATCGAGCTCAGGAGAATGCAAGAAATATGGGGATTACCAACGTAGAGTTTAAGTTGGGGGAGATGGAGTCGATTCCCCTACCGGAAAACTCAGTTGATGTCGTCATCTCCAACTGCGTGATCAATCTCTCTCCTGACAAGGATTCCGTCTTTCGAGAAATCTTCCGGGTTCTCAAACCAAAAGGGCGGATGGTCGTCTCAGACATTGTCACCGATGGTAAACTTCCAAAATTCATCACTCAGAATGTGGAAGCTTGGACAAGCTGTATCGGAGGCGCCTTAAAGGAAGAAGATTACCTCGCCAAGATCAGAGCCTCAGGATTCTCCAATGTGATCGTTGAGTCAAAGCATATCTATTCTCACGAGGAAGTTTCCATGTTCAAGGAGACGAATTCTTCAGTTTTTGAAAAACCCCTCAGCCCTGAGGAGATCAAAGCAGTAGATGGTAAGATCGCGAGCATCCGGGTAATAGCAGAAAAACCAACGAAGGAGGAAAAGGCGTGTTCTTGCTGTAGTTAAGGGGTGAAATGTATGGAAAGGGAGAAGGAAGGAGATACCCTCCAGGAATTCACCGTAAAGTATTACGAAGAACAGCTTATCAAGGGGATTGAGAATTTCCATCCTGGTGGTGTCGACTATACGGAGAAGCTGGCCATGGAGGTTGGAGTGCAGGAAGGCGCAAAGGTATTGGACGTAGCCTCAGGCTCCGGAGAGACCGCCCTCTATCTTGCCATGAAATTCAAAGCTGTGGTGGTTGGTTTCGATCTCTCTGAAAAGATGGTGGCCCACGCTACCGAAAGGGCGAAGAAACTGGGGCTCACCCATCTGGTCTCTTTCAGAAAGGGGGATGTCCATAAGTTGCCTTTTGAAAGGGGGGCCTTTGATTCTGCGATCAGTGAATGCTCTCTATGCCTCTTTCGAGATAAGGTTCAGGTAATCCGAAATATGGCCTATGTCGTGGAGGAGGGCAAGAAAGTGGCGATCTCTGATGTAATCGCTAAAGGTGAGATCCCAAAGGAACTCCAAACTCCCCTGCTCTATGCCTGCTGTTTGGCAGGGGCACAACCGCTGAAAGAGACCATGGAGATTTTCAGCGAGGCGGGACTGAAAGATGTGCGGGGATACGAATTGACAGCCGATATCAAAGATCCCTGGAAACAGGAGCTACCGGTTCTTTATAACGAAGTAATGAACGCCTTCAAGGATGCCATACGATTAGGGGTCTATGAGGGCAAGGATGAAAGCGAATTAGATCAGATTTCGGAGCGTCTCCTTTCCGAGAAGTTTGGATATGCCATCATCAGCGGGGTCGTTCCTTAAGAATCCTCCTTTACCTTCTCGGTTTCGAGTCGTACCGAGTTCGCTAAAGGGGGGGTAGGGAGGACCAGAATTTGTTCGGCTTTAGAGGAGCGGAGCAGATGGAAAAAGTTAGAGTCGATGTCTTTGTAACCGATTTTGCCCAATGAGCTGCCTGCGTCTACATGGTGGCAGCCGTGGCAGATCTTCCGAAAGAAATCAAAGACAGGATCGATTACCATGAGTGGAGCTTGAGGAATCGAGAGGGAATCGAGATGTTCAAGAAATTCAAGGCAAGATCCCTTCCCTCCATTGCGATAAATGAAGAACTTTGCTTCGAAACCCTCATTCCAACTCAGGAGGATTTGATCAAGAGGATTACACAAAATCTGGGGAAAAACCGATGACTGAGGCCCGCCTCGATAGAACCCTTCATCGTTTTTGCCATCTCATAGCAATCCCCCTCATAAATTCAGACTGCTTTTTTTTCTTTTTTACCACCATACCCAATGGGGCAAAATGGGATATGAGTGTTTGGTTCTTGGGCTGAAATGGCATGGTTCAAGAAGATTGTAAGCCCATTCTGGCTAACGACAGTTTTTCTTCTTATAATACGCAGAGGGATCTTCCCTCATCTCTTTAGTCCATTGTCTAAAGGAATCTTGAAACAGTTTGGAGGCCGCCAAGTGATCAAAGTCAAAATTAATCCTGGAGCTTGTGGGTTCTCTGTAACAGTGACAACGATAGCGGACGTTTTAAAGAAGGTCAAAATTGTCATCGAGACTGATTGCGAACAAGTTAAGGAATTAGCTTCAGAAATTGAATCCATGGGGATGGAGGACATTTTCGGATTCCCTTTCGCCGAGGATCGTATTTACCAAGCTGCAAAAAAGGTGATCCGCCACAACAGTTGCCCTGTGCCTTGCGGAATCATCAAAGCTGTAGAGGCAGAACTTGGATTGGCCGTGAAACAAGACGTCGATATCCATTTTATTTAATGATATCTCAATTGACCAATCTTGTAGCCGAATCTTTTAGGGTTCGTTATTTCCTGGGTTATTTTGCTGGAAATGAAATTAACGACTGAAGATCGAAACCGAATTAAGGAGAGCATTGGCGAAAAATATATCAAGGTCTCTATTAGACCCGAAGGCCTCTTCAGATATCCTGCAGGCGTTACAGGCCTTCGGGCGTTGAACTATTCGCCGGATATTATCCGGTCCATTCCTGGAGCTGCTCCCTCATCCTTCTGCGGGGTTGGAAATCCTTTCACCCTGGCACGAGCGAAAAGGAATCGAGAGTCCTCTTGCCGTAAAGTTATCTTCTTGGAAGCCTCCGCCGAGAGCCTGCCCTTCTGCCAAGATAGCTTTCGTGTGGTGATCTCAAACGGAGTCTTTAATCTCACTGTCGACAAGGCAAGGGCCATTCCAGGGGTGTTCAGAATCATGAAGCCAAGTGGTCGATTGATGATTGCCGATCAGATTCTAATCAACGATTTACCCAAGGATACAAAGGCCAGGGTGCAGAGCTGGCTCAGATAAGAGCGAGGAGCGATACCAAGAAAGGATTTCCTGGCTTTACTTAAACCTAAATGGAGCGATTCTTTTGAAAGGACCCTGTAGCCGCAGGCTTTAGCCTGCGGTTTCCTC
>CAYMTD010000011.1:0-18813 GCA_964393245.1 uncultured Syntrophaceae bacterium | reverse complement strand
ATCGGTTGCGGCGTCTGTGCAGTCCCCTGTCCGGCGTCCGCCGTCAAATTGGTAAGGAAGTCGGAAGCTATTCCCCCAAGGGATTTCAAGGAATTGCACCAGCAGATTCTGAAGGAAAGGAGACCCCAGGCAGGGGCACTCAAGGTTTAGGACTAGAACCATACATTGTCTTCACCCTTTCTCGGTCGATGGCCCCATCTTCCCTTTTCGGAAGCGAATCGACAAATGAGACGTAGCCTGGTTTTTTATAGCGGGCGATCTTAGACGCCACAAAATCGATCAGCTCCTGCTCCGACAAATTTACATTTGGTTTTAAGACGCAAACGGCCTTGATCCCCTCGCCAAACTTTGGATCAGGCACTCCAATGACCGAAACTTCATGAACGCCTGGATGTTGGAGAATCACTTTTTCTACTTCCACTGGATAGACATTTTCGCCACCAGGTTTGATCAATTCCTTTTCAGCCTTTCTTCCCGCAAAAAAGAGATAGCCGTCCTCATCGAGGCGCCCCATATCTCCTGTATGATGCCAGCCTTCCCTAAAAGTATATCGTGTGAGTTCGTCTTGTCTCCAGTAACCGTTAAATACGAGTGGTCCCCGAATCACGATCTCTCCTGTTTTCCCTACCTCAACCTCACGGTCAAATTCATCCACAACCTTTAAATCAACCAAGGGACCCTGTTTCCCAGCTGAACGTGGTCTTTCTTTGTTTGAACAAATGCAAGTGAGTCCCATTGTCTCTGTCTGACCGTAGGCCAGCCAGAATTGACCATGACCAAGGCTCTCAAACCTCTCCACCGTTTCAGGCAATTCGACCCCGACGACATGCTTTAGAGATGAAAGCGTACATTCCCCTTTCTCTTTTTGATCGACCAATTGGGACAGAATAGGAGGAAAGGCGCCGATGAGGGTCGCCTTCTCCTGATCAATCAATTGACCAGCCACCTTCGGATCAAATTTTGAAATGACTATATTCTTTCCTCCTCCATGGACCATGGCCAGACCAGCCACAAGGCCTACAATGTGAAACAGAGGAAGAATGTTCAGATAAGCATCATGGTGGGTCAGACCCATCACACTGGCGATCTGGATCAAACAAGAGATGAGGTTTCGATGGCTGATGAGGGCACCCCGTGGTTTACCTTCAGTGGCAGCAGTATGGATCATCACAACCGGATTGTCATCCGATATTTCGACTGCGTCACCTGGTCTGTTTTTCATGAGAGCATCGAAAGGGGTGTAGTTTTCTTTCGATGACCCCAAGATGATCAGTTCTCTCAGCGATGGACAAACGGATGAAACCTCCGGAATCACCTCCTCGAAATCGGGCCCGAAAAAAAGGATAGCGGGTTCCGTATCGGTGAGGACATGCCTTATCTCTTCATTCGAAAGGCGGAAATTGATGGGTACCATGATCGCGCCCAAAGCGGCAATGCCACCCATTAAGGAAAAGAATTGAGGGCAGTTCCTACTCAGGAGAGCGATTCGATCCCCCTGTGAGATCCCTTTGGAACCTAACCAACCCGTCAATGCCTTTATCTGGTCAAAGAGCTCACCAAAAGTGATCCCCCTGCCATCAAACAGCAGTGCTGTTTCCCCTTTATATAATCGAGCACTCCTTTTAAAAAGGTCATAAACAGTGAAGCTGGACGGTTTCATTCGATCCTCCTTGACTCACAAAGTTTCGAACATGATTCACTCTCAATCCGTTTTTGATTTGCGGACAAAATTCCAAGCGGTGGCCACAATGCCCAAGACACCAGTCACCACCCCAATGAGCAATAGGATTGGTTTCATCAAAACGACACACTCCATATCAGGATTGATACACACTCCAATCAGAGCGGTAGGAAAAAGGATAACAAGAATTCCCAGGATAAGAGCAAAAATGGAAAGAAACCTTCTGGACTCTAACTTGTGACTGATAAAAAGAAAGGCTCCAACAGCCAAAAGCAAAACCCCCATCCCGATCTCTGCACGGGCCGTCCATGAGCACTTCATGGGGATGCTTATCCCACCCGGAAGTTGAATAGCCTTCCCATGAGCGGCACAGGTATAGAAGGAAGGGACAAAAATTAGAACTAACGCCAAGATCATTAACACCATTGCAATTATCTTCATGCCTCATCCCCCCTATGAATGTAGTTATTGCCTGAAGCATAAAATTGAATACATCGCGTAGGGCAAGGCTTCAGCCTTGCAAAAGCAGACCTAAAGGCCTGCGCTACAATGGACGTTTTTTTTCACAATGTAAACAATATTATGCTCCCCTTAATCACTATGCAGCCAAATACCAGAGAGCCTGCCTACCCCAGGCACGCAAGCGGGCCTCTTACCCTTAGCCTCAACCTTTACCTAAAAACAATTTTCGTCCCTTGCGCTCGCCACCTGCTATCGCATCTCCGGTGGAAGAAGTCTTTCGGGAACTTTCAGCCCGATCTCATCATAAAATCTGACAGCTCCTCTGTGTAATGGAAAAGGACTATATTCCAGTGTGAGCATGGGAAAACCGATGATCTCTTGCTCCAGGGGTCCATAACTGGCAGAGACATCCCACACCTCTTGCCAGACCGCCTTCGTAAGACGATAAGCAACTTCCGACGGTAGATCTTGTTTTGTGTAATAACCCATCACCAAGCCAAAAGTGCTAACACTCTTCTCCTGCCCTGGATAGGCCCCAGCCTTGATCACAGCCTGTGGAAACGTAAGACCACTCCCTTTGTAGCGCTGATTGGCTTTTGTCAGCCCTGATTCCAAAACCTCCAAGACAGTAAACGGGCGACGCTCATTGCATTCTGACAATAGAGGTTTATTAGGGCGGGATTGAATAAAACCAGCAAGCCTGCCACGCTTGTAAAGATCAACTTGAGCTGCTAAGGATTCACGATTCCAGCGAGATTTGATGTTGAGGGCTTCAAGGAGCTTAGCTGCTTTGAAATCTGCCATGTCCTCTTTGCCCCCATTGCCATAAAATTTGCCTTTGAGTTCAGAGATAGACTTAATGCCAGTATCCTTAGCTACCAAGAATGCGACCGGAAGGATGCCCATTACACAGAGCACTCTGAGCTGGGGATGAGGTCTTCCCTTCCATGCAAAAGAGCCGTAATATGCCTGGGCCGCCTCGTCAAGGCTTATGCCGCATAGGTCATAGCGCTCTATGTTTTGTATCGCCTCAGAGGTCCCACCCATGTTCTCGATAGAAACAACATCGAATTGCGACATACGTTTTTCCATCGCTCGAATGACAGCCCTTGACAGCGCATTCATTTCATCATCAGCAGTGAGACCCGTGGCAAAGTTGATCTTAGTCTGCTTTTCAATTTTTACTTTTTCCTTGCAGCTGAGAACAGCACCACTCATCACTAATAAGAGTAAACCAATGATGCCTGCAAAACAAAAACCTCTTTGCCTTTTTTGTCTCATGCTACAAATTTGCCGTCTGACATGGTGAGGTGTCTCGTTCCGTAACCAATGAGGCCAGGGTGATGGGTCACCAATATGATCGTCGTCCCACTGCGGTGAATTTCCTGGACGAGGGCCATCACTTCCTTTTCAGTGAGTTCGTCGAGATTGGCTGTGGGCTCATCAGCCAGAAGAACTGGGGGGTTATTTATGATCGATCGAGCAATAACCACCCTCTTTTCCTCCCCTGCAGAGAGGTGGCGTGGGAAAGCATCCATTCGGTGAGAAAGTCCCACCGCTTCCAAAGCTTGCTTGGCATGCTGATAAGCATCTTTCTCCTTTTCTTTGGGCCCAAAGAGGGTCGGCACCACCACATTATCCAGAACATTCAATGTGGGTATGAGGCTAGGGACTTGAAACATGAAGCCCATTTTCTGGTTTCTTAGAGCGGAGATATCCTCATCTTTCATCGTCCAGATATCCGTGCCGTCAACAAACACTTGGCCCGAATCTGGTCTGGCCAGGCCAGCGATCAGATTGAGCAGGCTCGTCTTTCCACAACCCGACCGTCCGGTAATGACCAGAAATTCCCCAGGCTCGATCTTCAAATCGATCTGGTCAATGGCCCTCACAGATATCTGCTTGCCACGCCGGCCGCGGTGATACAGCTTGGTCACTCCCCTGAGTTCTATCAATGGCTAAACCTCTCTCATGGCTACTGCCGGATCAAGCCGGCTGGCTTTCATAGCGGGATAAAGAAGTGCGGGAAGGACGAGGATTAGAGCTGCCAAGAAACACCCGACCGTGAACAGCACAAGGCCGGGAAAGGACGGGAAAAGAATTTGAATTTCGAGAGCAAACATCAACCACGCCCTCATCAAATAAAGAAACAACATGCTCAGGATGATCCCGGCCAGTCCGCCGCTGCAGGCCAGAACCGCACTTTCCGTCAAAAAGAGACGAAATATGAAATTGCGGCTGGCTCCAGCAGCGCGAAGCATACCGATCTCACGGCGCCGCTCATTGACAATGAGAGAAAAGACAAAGCCCATAATCACAACCGCCAGTGCCCAGATAATGCCCAGGGCTATGAACAGGCTTTTGATTAGCCCGGCTCTCTGGGCTGCCAAAGTCGTCATCAATTTGGGAGCCTTAACTGGCCATATGCCAGGAGCCACCAGCACCATCTCCATCGCGGTTCTTGCGACATCATAGCCCGGTTTAAGGTCAACCGCTATGGTTGTGATGGTGTCCGCAGACACTTCGCCCGGAATGGCTCTTTTCGCTATCATCTCCCGAGCCGTGTCAAACGTTACGAAAAGCGTTTGGTCGTACCATATTCCTAAAGGATCAAGTTTACCGACCAGTGACAATTCATAACCGTTCACGAAAACATGTGCCGAAGGCGAAACCTTATTCATGGAGGCTCCTCCAATCGCCTCACGAATCTTTAGGGGCTTTGGCAGTCTATCTTTCAGCCAAGGTAGGATCGTAAAATCGGTCTTAGGATCAAAAGCTACGATAATCAACTCGTCAGCGGTAGAGTAAGGTGAACCGGCGATCTTAGATAAGTAAAGCTGGGGGCTAGCCCGCTTCACAGCTTCTATTTCCATAATTCTGCGGACATGATCCGCAGGCATTGAATCTCCTTTAACCAGCCTTCCAGCCAGAACCTCTTTCTGAGCTTGTTCGGTCATATCATAAGGTATAACGATAATGTCAGCACCTAATCTTTCCATTCCGGTCCGTAGACTGTCCTCCATCCCTTTCAAGATCACTGTAGTAGCTAACAAGAACCCGGTCAGGACAAGAATAAAAAAGCCAATGAGAAGGCTCCTGAATTGTCTCCCTTTTAGACCTTGTAGTACTAAATAGAAGAGCGTCACCAGCTCACACCTCTCTCATGACGACCGCTGGGTCAAGGCGGCTCGCCCGTACTGCGGGGTAAAGGAGAGCCGGCAAGGCGAGAATCAAGGCGATCACAAGAGAAGCCAACATGAATCCTAAAAGGGATGGTAGAGGTGGTATTAAGAGGGGAAGGTCAGCAGAAAGCATCAAATAGACTCTGAAGAGATAAACAAAAAGGGCTGCGAAGACCACCCCGATCAAACCTCCTCCCATTCCGAGGATGCTACTCTCCGTAAGGAAGAGTTTGAAAATAAATTTACGATTGGCTCCAATAGCGCGAAGGAGACCGATCTCCCGCCGCCGCTCATTCACCATCAGGGAAAAGACAAGGCCACTAAGAACCACAGCTAATACCCAGACCACGGTCAGGCCCAAGAATAGAATCCGGAACAACCCTTTTGTCTGTCGATGGATAGCCCTGGTTAACTCCAGACTGGCAAGGGCATAGGTTCCAGGTACAGCGGCCATGATCCATTTGGCTACTTCATCGATGGCATAGCCCTCTTTGACCTTTACCTGGACGGCCGAAATCTTTCCTTCCGGAATTTCCAAGGGCCTTGCGGCTGTGGTAGATGACTCCTTGGCTATATCACGGGCCGTGTCAAAGGTGAGAAACATCGTCTGGTCAAGACCCATGCCGGTAGGCTCGAGTTTACCAGCCAGATTGACCTTCACCCCATAGATGAGGATTTCTCCAGTCTCTTCTGGGACAAAGACCCAGTCTCCCCCGATCACATCTCGGAGACCCATGGGTTCTTTTGATCTCTCTCTCAACCACGGGCTGACAGTGAAATCGGTCTTTGGGTCGAAGGCGATCATAAACATGTCCCAGGCACTACAGCAGGCAGCACCCGTTAGGGTCTCAAGATAAAGTTGGGGGCTCACTTTGGCTACCCCTTCCACCAGGCCTATCTGCTCAACATTCTCCACTGGCATCCATGCTCCTGAAACTGGCCTGCCTAAAAGAAGAGCTGTCTGAGCTTCCATCTCCTTGCCAGCGGGCACCACCACGATGTCGGCACCAAGCCTTTTTGTGCCGACCTGCAGGCTATATCCAATGCTTTTTGCCAGAAGGGTTGAAGACATTAAGAAAGCGGCCAGAACCATAATGAAGCATACAATTAAAGCACTTCGGTATGCTCTGCCGCTGATGCTTTGACAAACCAAGTACCACAGGTTCATGGGGTTGCCGTTAGCCCAGCCACCTCTTACGCCTCTTGTAGTGTTTCACATCGCGATAACTTTTCCGCTGTGAAAGGGCTCCGAAACCGAGATAAAACTCCTTCACATCTTCATTCTCCTTCAACTGCTCTCTCGTCCCATCCAGGACGATCCTGCCATTCTCCATCACATAGCCATATTCAGCCAAATCTAGCGCAGCCGTTGCATTCTGCTCGACAACGAGAATCGAAACCTTTTCTTCTTGATTAATGGTTCTGACGATGCCAAGGATTTCCTGTATCAGCATGGGTGCCAGACCAAGAGATGGCTCATCTAACAGGATCAGCTTGGGGTGGGTCATTAAGGCTCGACCGATGACTAACATCTGCTGCTCCCCACCGGAGCAATAGCCACTGGTGTGGTAACGAAGGTCCTTAAGCTTTGGAAAGTAGTGGTAGACCCGATCCAGTTCTTTTCTCAAGTCTAACCGGTGGCGGGCGATGTAGCCGGCGGCAAGCAGCTCATCTTCAACCGTCAGGTGCTCAAGGATCCTTCTTCCCTCCATGACCTGAATGATCCCCATTTTGGCAATATCCTCCGGGTCAGCTCGATCGATTCGCTGGCCATCGAACTGGATATCGCCACGAGTGACCTTGCCCACCTCCGTCTTGAGCAGGCAAGAAATGGCTTTCAGAGTCGTGCTTTTTCCGGCACCATTGGCTCCCAACAAAGTGATAATTTTCCCTTCGCCTACCTCGAACGACACTCCCCTTAGCACCAAGATCACTCCGTGATACGTGACTTCAATATTATTCACCCTTAGCATTTCGACCCTTTTCCTCCTCACTCAACAGAGTAGATTGTCAACTCAGCGCTCACCTTCCCCTTCCTGCCATCCTCGTAGGTGAACTCGGATGTCACGGGGATACTCGTTTTCCCGCCATACATCGCTTCGATGACATCGCTGTAACGCTTCTCCATAGCCGTTCGTCGAAGCTTTCTTGTTCGGGTCAGGTCGGCCTCATCCGGATCAAACTCCTTATGGAGAAGGACATACTTTCTTATTCGGGTCGCTGGACTCAGTTGTTTATTGACTCTGTCGACGTCTTGCCGGACAAGCCTGCTCACTTCTGGTTTTTGTGATAGGTCGGTGTAGGTGGTATAGGTAAGGTGGTTTCTTTCTGCCCAGCGGCCTACGTTCTCATAATCCATATTAATGATTGCAGTTACAAATCCCCTCCCTTCCCCTATGGTGATGGAGTCCTTTATATAAGGGCTAAAACGCAAACTGCTCTCAATCCACTGAGGGGCATATCTCTCCCCCGAACTCAACTTCGCCAATTCGCTGACCCTGTCCATGTAAACCAGATGCCCCTCTTCATCGATCGTGCCTGCATCGCCACTGTGCCACCAGCCCTCTCGAACCGTTTTCTCATAAGCTTCTTGATTTTTGTGGTAGCCGGAAAAAAGGTAAGGGCTTTTAACTAAAATTTCTCCATCCGGTGATATTTTGACCTCCACTCCAGGCAGAGGAGGTCCAATGGTTCTGGACCGTATGTTATCAGTCCTATGTCCTGAAATCATCCCGCCTTCTGTGCTACCGTAGACCTGTCTCAATCTAACTCCAATTGAATTCATAAAGGCCATGGTATCCGTTCCAGTGACCGACCCAGCCGTAATAGCAAATCGACATTTGGTCAATCCAAGTTTGTCCCGAATTGCCTGGAGCAGGATCAAATCTACAAACCAACATGAAATGCGCCTCCGTAGAGGGATCTTCTCCCCCTCTTCGACAGCCTTACCTACCTTGAGCGCCATGGGCATCAGCGCTTTGTAAACCAACTTCTCCAATCCACCCGCTTCCTCGATCTTGGCTCGGATCTTCGACACCCACCCCTCCCATTGCCGGGGTCCGCCCATGATCATACTCGGAGTGATCTCATAGATGTCATGAAAAATCGTCTCCGGCTCTTCCAGGGTGTTGAGCTTTGCCCCAGTAATCAAGTGAGGGACAGTGGTGAAAAAAGCTTCACCAACCCAGGCAGGGGGGAGATAGCATAGAATGTTATCTTTGTCATTCAGATCGAATAATGTCAGCGTCGCTTCTGCTGAACCGATCAAGGACTGATGGGTGATCATTGCACCCTTAGGAAGGCCGGTTGTTCCTGAGGTATAGAAAATATTTGCAGTTTCATCGCCCTTTGCAGCATCTATATTCTCCTCGAAAGCCTTGGGGTGGCTCTCTTCATATTTCCTTCCTAATTCCTTCACTTTTTCATAGCTCATAATAAAGGATTGCTCATACTTTCTCATCCCTTTCCAGTACCACCAGATGATCTTCTCCACTTTAGGCAGTTTGTCATGGACTGCTAATATCTTGTCCACCTGTTCCTGGTCCCTGGCAACAATGAATTTGCTGTCAGAATGGTCAACGATGTATTGGATCTCGTCAGGAATGGCATCGGTAAATAGAGCTACTGTTATTCCTCGTGCTGCCTGAATGGCAAAAGAAGCCCAGTACCACTGGGGCTCATTGTCCCCGATGATCGCTGCTCGTTCGCCAGGCTTGAGACCAAGGCTGATCAGTCCCAAAGAGAAATATTTGACGTTTTCGTAGACATCTTTCCAGGTATACTCATTCCAGAGGCCATAATCCTTATCCCGAAAAGCCACTTCCCTGTCGCCCCAGCGTTCAAAATTACGCTTCAATAGTTTGGGAATCGTATCGACTTCCATTTTTTGTCACCTCTTCAGGCCTTACCCAGATAAGCTCGGATGACATCTTCATTCGATCTGATTTCTTCCGGGGTTCCCTCGGCAATCTTGCGGCCGAAGTCGAACACTACCACCCTTTCGCATATATCCATGACCAACCCCATGTCATGTTCTACGATCGCGATGGTAATTCCCATCTCTTCATGGATATCGAGGACAAACCTGGCAATATCCTCCTTTTCATCCCGGTTCATCCCGGCCAGCGGCTCATCGAGAAGAAGAAGTTTCGGCTCGGCAGCCAAGGCCCTTGCCAGGTCAACCCTTTTTCTCAGACCATAGGGGAGCGCCCCAACGCGATGCCTCCTGATAGATTCTATCTCAAAAAAATCAATGATATTCTCAACGACTCTCCGATGCCTTATCTCCTCCTTCCGCGTCTGGCCGAAATAGATGGCCTCACTCAGAATGCCCGTCTTAAATCTGAAATGCCTCCCTGCCATAATATTATCCAAGACACTGAGCCCATCGAAGAGTTGCAAGCCCTGAAAGGTCCTTCCGATACCTAACTCGGCGATTCGGTGAGATGATAGTCGGGTGATCTCCTGGTCTTCATAAAAGATGCTCCCCTTCTGAGGACGATAAAAGCCATTGATACAGTTAAAGAAGCTAGTCTTACCGGCCCCGTTAGGGCCTATGACGGCAAAGATCTCGCCCCGCCTTATGTCAATATCGACATCCATCAAAGCCCGAATTCCACCAAAACTCAAACTAATACCCTTGGTAGTTAA
This sequence comes from uncultured Syntrophaceae bacterium, assembly GCA_964393245.1. GTDB lineage: Bacteria > Desulfobacterota > BSN033 > BSN033 > UBA1163 > CAYMJV01. The sequence continues at coordinate 8,838 of CAYMTD010000011.1, read as the reverse complement.
CATCCCATTATTTGCAGGCATTCTCTCTCCTTAACCTGGCATAGCCAGAACCAAACAAGCTTATGGAGTTGTAAAAATCCGAAATCCGAATATCGAAATCCCTGCCTTCGCCGGAGCGGCTTCGCGCAGGTATGCAACACAAAATCCAAGGTCGCGTAACTCAAGGCTTCAGTCTTGATTCAGATCAACCCTGAAGGGTTGAGTTACAGAGTATGTCTTTGGTCATTTGAGATTGTTTCGGATTTCGGATTTAAAATCCCCTCGATTCAAGTTAACTTTGTTACCCTTTTGTGCACAATTCCATTTCTAAGGGAGTTAGTATGCCTTTTTGGCTAAAGGAGGCTTTGCCGGCTCCTTGTAAGGCCCCTTCAGGTCCGCGCGAACAAGCCCTGGCATCCTGCGATAAGGAGTCGCTGGAACCCACTGCCCATCTTTTATCTCAACTAGTCGTGCAACCATTGGGGCTCGCCATTCAGGGGTGTAGTCGAACTTGACCAACCCATGAAGGTCATACTCTTTGCCCCAGGTCTCCAACTGGCGCCTCAAAACTCTGCCATTGATACCTTCCCAGCCAACCTTGGGCACTAACTGGTTCAATAGATCATAGATGGTAAGTACGTTCGCCACACCTAAGAAATAGCTGTTGAGGAGATCCTTCTTGCGTCGCCCCTGTTCTTCAGTAATTTTAGTCGCCATTTTTATGTAGGGGTCATCCTTTTCAGACCACAGCTTGTAGGGGGTTGTTCCCATGATACCCTCAGCGGCTTTTCCTCCAAGCATCGGCAATGGCTCATCAACCCCGAAATTATTGGTTCCAAACTTCAAACCAAAACCCAGCCTCTCATTTTCCTTAGCCAGTGCAATTAAGGATTGCCAAAGCAGCTGACCATAGATATAGTCGGCCCCGGCTTTCTTAGCCCGAGTCAGTGGAGTTGCTGCGTCCACCACAATCACAGGGATGAATTGCTGATCGACCACTTCGATCCCCTTTTTCTTAGCATATTCCATCACCAAAGGTTGCAGACAGGCCCTGCCAAAAGGGGTGTCATAGGTCATGAACGCCAGCCTTGGTCCTCTACCCTGTTTTTTATAGTCCCACCTCTCCACAATCACGTCGGCAAAATTGGCAAACTGGTCCGAATACATTGGGATAGTAGAAAAGGGGTAGCCTGCCGGGTAGATTCCCGTTTCACTGGACCCACAACTCGAAACTACAACCTCATCTTCTGCATATCGGTCATGGAAGGCTTCATTCTCCTGAGACCCGCAAACTGCCATATACATGAAATTCTTCCTTGGACGCCATCTTTCGTAGATCGTAGCCCCAACCGCGAGGTCATTCGTATGATCAGCCCATTCCACCTTGAATTTCCTCCCCTGGATACCCCCTTTATACTTATGTATCCAGTAGATAGTGTCCTGGATTCCCAGAAGGCGTGGAACATTTACGAAACCGTAAACACGGCTCAGGTCGGCCCAGAAATAGATGGTGAAAAACTCCTCTTTTGCAGCCTCAGGCTTAGATCCCAAGGCCGGGAAGACGAACAGAGAGATGACCGTCAGAGCTAACAACATTAACCAGATTTTCCTTACCATATTTCCTTCCTCCTCGTATCTATCACCTCGACCTCTCCGACGGGGACGTAGAGCGTATTCACAAAAAGACCGAAGGTTGGGTCACCGGTTTAATCCTTCTGGTTCAATTTTTAAAAATGAATGAAGGCAGCCCCATCGACGATCTGCTCAAAGGGGTCAATGGATATGGAAAGGCCATCTCCCAATTTTTAATGGAACATGTTTTTCAGAATCAGCCGAAACATGTCCAGGAATTCCTCTGCAAGACAGCCCTCCTCAATGATCTGAGTCCTGACTTATGCAATCTTGCCTTTGATGTGAAATATTCGGCTAAACTTCTTGAAAATTTAGTTAAACATAATCTCTTCACCTTCCAAATCAATTCCTCATATTACCGTTATCATCCCTTGATGAAAGAATTTCTCTTAAAGAAACTCTATGAGAATTATGTCCCGGAGGAGATTGAAGGATTCCAGGCCCGTTTAGGGGAGATCCTCACCCCCGTCGATCCAGAAAATGCCGCTTATCATTTCATTTCCGCAAAATGTTTCCCAAAGGCGGCAGCTCTCTTGAGATCCATAGGGGAAAAGATGCTTCGCAAATGGCGATTTAGAAATCTTGGTGAGCTTCTAAAGACCATGCCTTCTTCTTTGATTGAGGAGGATCCCGTGCTCCTTTACTTTTCGGGAAGGGTGGCCGAGATAAGAGGTGAATCGGATCGAGCCTTCGAATCTTATGAGAAAGCCTTTCATCTTTTTAAAAAGAGGAAAGAGGTTTCCAGTGAGATTTCCTCTCTCAATCGTATGGCGGTCATTCATATCCGTCAGGATAAGTATAAAGATGCTAAAGATCTTCTTCAGAATAGAATTCAATGCTTTGAGAATCAGAGGATAAAGAATGATATTGCTTTGAAACTTTTCAATAGCTATACGAACTTAAGTCAAGTGCTCATAAAATTGGAGGAGAGGAAAAAGGCGGTCTCTTACCTGCAAAAGGCCGAACATCTCTATGAAGTCCGCCCCGATTCCCATCATCAGGTGACTTTAATCCAGAGCCAGGCTTTGAGATATCTCGTCGAAGGAGATCTGGTGGAAGGGATTGAACTGGCCAAGAGGGGTGAATCCCTTTCCCTCGAACTCAATCTCCCGACGAAAACCAATATCTTCTACCATTACCTCGCCTTCGGCCACCTCTATCTTGGCCACTTCTCCGAGGGCCTGAATTATGCTAAGAAGGGATTGGACCTTGCCAGGCAATACGAAATAGAGGATAACATCACCGGTTCCCTCTTTTCCGATTTGGGACTGGTCCAATATGTTTTTTCAAATTACGATCAGGCTATTAAGGCCCTCGAAAATAGTATTGCCATATTCAAAAAAGGCCAGAACATCTGCGGGAGTTTCTGGAGCAATCATGCCCTCTATCATATTGCCCTGAAATTAGGAGACATCGAAGGAGCAAAGGGATATTTAAAGGCATTGGTCCATTTAGCCCCTCTGATGGGACTCCCCTTAGAGATCGGGGTGGGGATGATAGACCAGGCCTACTTCTCCTCATTGAAAGGAGAGGAAGGGGTGTCAGCATTAATCGAAAGGGGAGAGGGATATCTCAGACATTCCATCAAGAGGATGTCTATCTTTCTGGCCCATTTGATCGCTGCCAAGGCCTATTTCAATCTCGGTGAAGAGAAAAGGGCGGAAGACCTCCTCCTCGATTCCCTGAAGCTTATTGAAGGTGAGAATTTCTACCTTTATGGAATCCACCAGGAAAAGAGCTGGCTTCCCTCGTTCCTCCAGAGGTTTGTTTCAAGAATCCCTCAATGTGAGAGATTACTGGCGGAGTATCAGAATAGGATTGTCCGTGCTTTTGAAACCATCAAAGAGAACGGGAGAGACCAGGAAGACATTTACAGAATGGAAAAAGGGAATGGAGAACTTTTAAACCTCCGGATTTACAGCCTCGGACCCTTTCGAATTTTTATAGGGGATGAAGAGATTCCATTATCTCGGTGTAAGAGTAAGAAAGGCATCACCTTGCTCAGGTATCTCTTCTTCGCTCGCCATAAAGGACCGGTTCCGAAGGATGTTCTCCTTGAACTTTTATGGCCGGAATCGCCTCCGGCGCAGGCCGATTTAAATTTCAGAGTAACCCTCTCACTCTTGCGAAAGACCCTTTCTCTTCACCATAATGGTCGGGGCGATTTCCCAAATTTAATGAGGAAAGAAGGGGGGTATCAGCTCCTCTTGGGTAAAGAGGGCTGGAGTGATGTGGACGAATTTAACAATCAGATAAATTTGGCCCATTATAAGGAAAAGAAACAGAATGGACAGGAGGCTTTCCAACATTATCTCAACGCGGAGAGCCTCTATCAGGGCGATTTTCTTGTGGATAATCTTTATGAGGATTGGTGTTTTATTGAACGGGAACATTTAAAAAATCAATATCTCCATGCCCTCACCAAAATTCTTGCCTACTACGAGGAAAAACATCATCTCACAGAGGCGATCAACACCTGCTATAAGATTTTTGAAGTGGATCCTTATCAGGAGGATATTTTTAGAAGGCTGATGCTCTACCATTTTGAATTGGGGAATCGAAAAGAGATTCGTTCGGTTTTTGAACTCTGCCGAAAAAATATCGAAGAAAACTTAGGGATTCCTCTGGCTTACGAAACAAAAGAACTTTACCGAAAATTGTCTCTCTCTCAAAACCATTAAGACTCTCACAATTCACGTGGATATGATTTATGAGGATTGACTACCCCTGTTAACATAAAAACGACAATCCCTATGATCAAATCTAACCTGTACAGGAAAAAATTCCCCTTTTTATCATTCTCGTCTTATCTTCCACCTTCCATTTTCCATCATCCATCTTTGGACAGGACTTTAAGCGTGCCCTTCCGGGAAGAATCTTTTCCTTCTTAAGGATCATTTCTCTCATCCGGAATTCAGAACCGAATGGTGGCACTATTCCGGCCATCTTAATGATCAAGAAAGAAGATCATTCGGCTACCAGCTCACCTTCCTCAGAACCGGCTTATTGGGATGGAACTGCTACTCACACCAGAAAAAATCGAGTGATCTATGGACAAAATGGGGTCAATCAGAAGGCTGTAATAGATAAATTACTTTGGAATCTCGTAAAGGAAGGAAGAACTAAGACATTTGCAAGCTGGAAGGTGCACACTATTCGCCATAATATTTCTGAAACAATTGGGGAATTAAAGATGGCCATTACGATGATGAGAGTTCGTCTTGCTATAGAGAGGCAAATAAGGAATTAACTGGATAGAGTCATCTTTCTCTTCCTAAGGAAAAGGATCAACCCTATGACGAGAGCCCCGGTTCCTAAAAAGGTGAGGAGAGGATAGACATAAACGGTTGCCCGGGTCTCTGTCTCAAGAGCTACATAATACCATGTGGAGACAGCTTTTCTTGCTCCCCTTTCATCCTTCGCTCCATCCCATGCGGCGAAAGCTATGGGCATTAACGCACCTTCCTCAAATTGGGCCTCATATTTTTCAGTGGCCTTCATCGATCTCTTAAGGATGACCCTCCATATCCCCGCTTCCCATTTTCCCCTGCCGAAGATGGTTTGGCCCTTTTCACCCAGGTTAGTAAGACTCCCAAAGCCCGATGCCATCAGATTCTGAACAGGGGTCTTGGGAGGGAACGAAACGGGATTTCCTGCCTGAAGGCCAGCCAGAAAATCGTCTACCGTGGCGTAAACCCTCTTTTTCTCTATCCCCTCCTGAAGAATCGCCTTCCAGTTCCATATATTTACGATGCCCTCCTCATCGCCCATGGCGAAGTGAGGTTTTCTACCTCCTCTTTCTGATGGAAATTGCAATGCCACCCCGTCCGAAAAGGTGTGTTCCACTTCAGGAGAGGCATCTCTGGTCGGGTCCTTCCATTCAAGGGAAAAAGCGATCTCCCTGCCATTATGGAGGGCTTTTACCTTTACCTCTTTCACAGAGGCGTCGTATGTCCTTGGTCTTACCAGAACCTGGGAGGCTAAGGGAATCTCCACAGTCCTTGCCATCTTCCAGAGGAAAGAGTCTGGTTCCACCGGCAGGTCCGCCGCCACCTTTTTTGCCACAATCACCATCTCCTGACTAAGGGTAAAATCGGCCATGACAAGGCTCAGAATGCAGAGGACAGGACACAAAATAGAAAGACTCTTAAGTTTCATTTCCACTCCTCACATAATCGATCATGACGGATACGTCACCCTCGATCAATGAAAAACTCTCTTGGGTTTGGTAACCACGCTATGTTCTACGCGCCCTGCTCTATGCTATTTTCTACGTGATATTGTGTCTGAATGCCTCAAATCGTTCGTCCTTGAAAGGCCTGATGAAGACCGGTTCTCTGAGAGGCAGCCGGATGATCTCTCTACCTTTTGCATCATAGCCAGAGGCTTCTTCTCCTTTCACGTCACACTTCGCTATCCATTGATGCGTCGAACCGAAGAGGGTAAGCACTCCGAGGAACTTTGGATCCTCATGGGCCGCTCGATAAGTCCGGATGGCCTGTTCGACTCCAGGTCCAAACATCTGCCTGAGGTACGGCAGCGGGACATGGGCTGGCGGAATGTAGTAGATGTTTGGCTCGAGCCCAAGCTGAGGATAGAGGGGCAAGGCCACCTTCTTCATGTGAACGAGGTAATCGATGGGGTTTAACGGATCGGATTGATCAGGGGTGTGGATCCATCCATTGAGCCTGATGCGACCGATGCAGGTTGTAATGCACTGGGTCTGCGCACCTCCTTCGACGAGAGGGTAACAGGCGATGCATTTCTCCGAGATCCTTGTTTCCGGATTGAACAGCACCTTTTTATAAGGGCACGCCCTCAGACAGTCTCGATAGCCACGGCAGCGGCTTTGATCAATGAGGACGATGCCGTCCTCCTCCCTCTTGTAGATTGCCTTTCTCGGACAGGCGGCAAGGCAAGCAGGGTAGGTACAGTGATTGCATATCCTTGGAAGATAGAAATGCCACACCCTGTGAGGAATCGTCAGGTGCTCGCCCCTTCCAATCGAACCATAAGGTTCATCCTCACCAATGTTGGGATGGGCCCAGTCCATCTCCTCAGGGAGGTACCCGGCGGCCACTTCCTTCCTTGGGGCTGCCTCGAAGATGGTCTTGCCCACATACTTTCCAGCCTCCCACCGCTGGGATCCGAGGAGTTCCAGAATCTTCACATCCCATCCGAGGGGATAAAAGCCATAGGGTTTTGTCTCCACGTTATTCCACCACATGTACTCCTGACCCCTTCCGCTCGTCCATGCATGTTTGCAGGCCATGGTGCATGTCTGACAAGCGATGCATTTGTTGGTATCGAATATGGCAGCGAACTGCCTCTTGGGTCTCACTTCCTCGTAGGGGTAGACCATCTCCCTTTTGAGCTGCCAATTCTTCACCTTCATCTTCGCCATGATTCCTCCCCCTTATCCGTTACCAGTGACTCGTTATTCGAACAACTAATAACGAATCATTATTGACTGATATATCCTCCAACGAGATACCTCTTCATCGCCTCATTCTCATAGGTAGGTCTGTAACCCAAAGCAGCCGGCCTCCAGAGGCCTTTCCCATCGATCCCCCCAGGCTCTGCCTTGGTGATCTTCACCATACTCTCCTTTGGGGCTCCGACGACGCTGTGGATGTCAGGGGCGTATCCTTCGCCAATCAGTTGCCCAAAGGTCTCCTTCCTGACAAGGGTATCGGTCATCAGGGTAGGGCTCAGCCATGCCCTCGTACAGCTCTGGTGCCCTCCGTAACGGAACATGGCCTGGTAATTCGTCTCCGGGTTCTTCGCCAAGCCATCGGGATTTGTTTCGTGGGCCCTCACCGATCCATGGCTCGCCTGGTACATGTTGAAAAACATGATGAGGACGCCCCTCGGTACCCCGGTGAAATACCTTACCCTCGTCATCAAACGCATCACCTTATAATCCTCATCCGTCTTCTTCCACCCCCGATAAGGTCTGTCTTCGGGATCGGCATCAACCCAGATGTAATCTCCATCCTCAATTCCGTACACTTTCGCATCCTGGGGGTTGATGTTTGCATAGGCCTCTCCGACCCAGGGACTCCGTTTGTCATGTCTCCGGATATCGCCGAAAGGGCCGAAATAGACAGAGATGACATCAATGTCAATGGGCGTTGTGTGGGCGCCGTGGCGGTATTTCGGAGTATTGAGCTGAAAGACAAGGCCCTGCTCGGTCCTCGGATGTTTCGTCTCTTTCAACTCCGACCATGTCCTGATCACGTTCCTCACCTGTCTCACCTCCACCGTAAGATCGTCCCTCCTGAGGCCATAGTCCTCTGGAGACGAGGGTCTTAATGCCCGATGGGGTTTGCTGACGATGGTATTGGGTTCATAAAAGGTGGCGTCAATGGGTTCTCGATAGACAGGCAGGTTTTCTCCATGCTCAATGAATTCTGGCTCCTCCCGGTAAAACTCGAGCCTCCCGGACTTGGTATACCAGGGTTTGTTCTCTTGTGTCTGTTCCCATCCTGGAATTTTGGGATAGGTCCTGAGGAGTTTGAGGCTCGGAATGCCCTCTTGGGCCTTCTTCTCAAGGGCCTCTATTTGATAGCCTTTCGCAGTGGAGGAGGCATTGAAGATCCTCTGAATATAGACGTCGACCCTTCCGTCGTAAACAAATCTCCAGTAATCTTCGAATCGCTTGTCACCCGTCAGGGTCGCGAGCCTATTGGCAACGCCTGCATAGGTCTCGATGTCAGAAACAGTAGGATAGATTCGCTTCAGGGGTGTCCTGGGATAGATCGAAACAAAAGGGGACAGGCACCTTTTTTGATAGTGTTGGGTATACGGTGGTTCCAGGGGCGGTCAAGCGGGGGCAGAATGAAATTCCTCCTTTTAAAAAGATGAGACCGAAAGAGAATCTTCCGGCCTCATCGGATGAGCCGTTTAACGTCATGCTCAGGACGGACGTATTGCGCCACAAGCAGAACAGTGCGTGGCATGAGGGAATATCCATCTCATCGACCCCACCTCCTTTCCCTTATTTTATAACTCCTGAACCATAGTACGGAGTTAAGCCTTTCTTGAGAGATCTTTGATTACAGCGATTATGGGGCGATTACACCGATTTAAAAGCTTTAGCCGTCATCAGCCTTTGTTAAAATAAAGGGGACGGTTCTATTTAATTGGCAAATGGCAGATGGCGATGGTACATTTAAAGTATGCCGAGGACAGCAAGAGTAGCTCCAAAAGGACATATCTATCATG
>CAYMTD010000010.1:0-19680 GCA_964393245.1 uncultured Syntrophaceae bacterium | reverse complement strand
GGGATTATTGCCAAGAGGAATAAGCCAGAGGCCGCGAACATCATCCATCTCCTGGCAGACTGGCTTCGCCCGAGGGGGATAGAGGTCTATATCGAAAAGGAGATGGGCCATCTGTTGGGCGTTCATGCCTTAGAACCCAATCTGCATTCCATTGAAAGAGAGGCGTTTCCTTCTCATGCGGAGATGATCCTCGTCCTGGGAGGAGACGGGACCCTCCTCAGCGTTGCCCGCCTGGTGGGAGACCGCAAAGTCCCCATACTTGGAGTCAATCTCGGGGGATTAGGTTTTTTGACTGAGATCACCCTTGAGGAACTCTACCGGGTTTTGGAGCGAGTGATTCAGGGGGATTTTACAAAGGATGAAAGAGTTGTTCTCAGCGCCTCTGTGATCCGGAATGGTAAAGGGGTAGCCCAATTCACAGTTCTTAACGATGCGGTGATCAACAAAGGAGCTCTGGCGCGGATTATCGACATGGAGACGACCATCAATGGGGAGTATGTGACGACTTTCAAATCAGACGGGCTCATCATTTCGACGCCCACAGGCTCAACCGCTTATAACCTCTCTGCAGGAGGGCCGATCGTTTACCCATCCCTTCACTGTATCATCCTCACACCGATCTGTCCTCATACCCTGACCAACCGTCCGATCGTAGTTCCCGACGATGTGGCAATCCGGGCAATCCTCAAAACAAGACAGCAGGAGGTCATTTTGACTCTGGATGGTCAGCAGGGATTTCCTTTAGAGGTGGATGATGTGGTAGAGGTTAAGAAGGCGAGTGTGGGCATCATCTTAATCAAGTCCCCCTACCGGCACTATTTTGAGGTCCTCAGGGAGAAACTGAAGTGGGGGGAACGGTAAAAAGCAAAATTAAGAATTAAAAGTTAACAGTTAAAAATTTAAACCCTTGGAGGACAGATGGAAGAGAATAAACGGGATATAAGAGAAAGGAGTTTTAAATTCGCAGTGAGAATCATAAAATTTGTACAAAAATTGCCCAGAAATTATGTCAGCCAAAAAATTGGAGGGCAACTTCTGGATGCAGCTACCTCTGTAGGAGCAAATGTTGAGGAAGCCACTGGAGGGTTCAGCAGGAAAGACTTTACTTACAAGATGGGCGTTGCCTTCAAGGAGGCAAAGGAATCGAATTACTGGTTAAGACTGATTAAGGTTTCCGAAATAACTCAGGGGGATGAGTTGGATTTCCTCCTAAAGGAATCTGAGGAACTCAAGAAAATTCTTGCATCTATTGTTAAAACATCCAGAGGAAAGTAATCCTAAGTGTATTGTTTTTGGGTTCATATTTTTTTAAACTTTCAACTTTTAATTTTTAATTTTTAACTTTTAACTCTCTTTTATGCTGCTCGAACTTCGCATCAAGAACTTTGCCATTATTGATGAGCTCAACCTCTCTTTCTCTAAAGGGTTCAATATTCTCACAGGAGAGACGGGAGCGGGCAAGTCGATCATTCTCAATGCCGTGCAGCTCCTTTTGGGGGATAGGGCATCGGAAGAGTTGATTCGAAGTTCTGAGGACGAGGCCAGTGTGGAGGCCCTCTTTGACATTTCAGAGAATCGAGAGGTAAAGGAAAGAATTGAACAAAGAGGTCAGAAGTCTTCAGGTAGAGAAGGAGAAGACTCTCTTCTCGTGAGACGGGTGATTTCACGCTCCAGCAGAGGGAAGGCCTTCATGAATGGGAATTTCGCCACCCTTGGGATGCTCTCAGAGATCGGCGAAGAGCTCCTCAGCATTTACGGCCAGCATGAACATCAGTCCCTTCAGCGGGTGGATACCCATATTGACATTTTGGATGAGTTTGGGGGCCTTTCGGGTCTTCGGAAAGAATTTGAGGAGCTTTTCCAGAAATTCACCTCCCTCTCACAAGAGCTGGAAAGAATAAGGGGAGAAAAGGAACGCAGAGAGAAGGAACGGGAATTGATGGCCTTCCAATCGAAGGAGATTGAGAAAGCTGAAATCCGGGTCGGAGAAGAAGAGGCATTGAAAGAAGAGAAGAAAGTTCTCGTTCATGCAAAGAAATTGGTTGGCTTCGCGAACACCTCTGAAGAGGCGCTCTATTCAACGGAAGGTTCGGCCACCGAAAGAATCCACTCCGTCCTCCATCAGGGAAAGGAGATGGTTACGGTTGACGCTTCTCTCTCCCCGATCCTCAACAACTTGAACAATGCCCTGATTCAGTTGCAAGAAGCCGCCCTGGCCTTAAGAGACTATTCGAAACGGATTGAAGTCAATCCGGAGAGGCTGGAAGTGATCGAAAATCGACTGGAAGAGCTTGATCGACTGAAGAGAAAGTACGGTCCTACGGAAGCCGATATCCTGCGTTTTCAAGAAAAGGTCGATGAAACCTTGCGCACCTTTACCTCAGAGGAGGAAAGACTCTCCCGGTTGGAAGGGGAGATCGAGCCGCTAAGGGAGGAGATGAGCCAAAGGGCTCAGAAGCTCTCTCGGGAGAGAAGGCGGGTCGCCTCAGAACTGAAGAGGTCCGTAGAAAAGGAACTGGCTACCCTGGGAATGAAGAAGACCACCTTTCAGGTTCGAATCGACGACCAAGCGCTTTCGGGCAAGGGAAAGGATCGAATTGAATTTCTCATTTCACCCAATATTGGAGAGGAAGTGAGACCTCTGGCCAAAATTGCCTCCGGAGGCGAACTTTCACGGATCATGCTCGCGATCAAGAGAATTCTTGCGGCCATCGGGGGGAGACAGGTTCTTATCTTTGATGAGGTCGATGCAGGGATTGGAGGGGCCGTCGCTGAGGTGGTTGGAAGGAAATTGAGGGAGCTTTCAAAACATCATCAGGTCATCTGCGTGACCCACCTCCCTCAGATTGCCTGTTTTGCTGACCGCCATCATAGTGTGAGGAAAGAGGTGAAGTTCGGTCGGACGGTCACCCTCGTTCATCCTTTGGAGAAAGAGGCCAGAGTCGATGAGATTGCAAGAATGTTGGGCGGAGTCAAAGTGACTGAGAAGACCCGGGCGCATGCCCAGGAGATGATGGAGAATGCCCAAAAGCAATGACAGTGAACAGTGACGGTGATAGTTAAAGCCAAGAAATTCGCTGTCACTGGTCACCGTCACTGTCACCGAGGGTAATGAGATGATCCGAAAAGCCAGACTGGACGATGTGAAGGAGATTCAAAAACTGATCAAACAGTACTCATCAAAGGGGAGTATTCTCCCAAGATCACTCAGCGAGCTCTACGATCATCTCCGTGATTTTTTCGTTTACACGAAGAATCGAAAGGTCATAGGGATCTGCGCCCTTCACCTCTGCTGGGAGGATCTGGCAGAGATTCGGTCCTTAGCCGTAAGGGAAGAGAACCAGAAGAAAGGGGTTGGCGCCAGACTGGTGAAAGCCTGTTTAGAAGAAGCGAGTGAGCTTCGAATCAAGAGGGTTTTTGCCTTGACTTATGAACCTGCCTTTTTTGAGCGACTGGGTTTTATAAAGGTGGACAAGGCTGTCCTTCCCCAGAAGATCTGGGCGGACTGCCTCAAGTGCGTCAAGTTTCCAGATTGCGACGAAACCGCCCTGGTGAAAGAACTCCACTGAACGAATGCGGATTGGCGAATTTCAGGGCTGAAGCCCTGAGCTACGTAACTCAGAATTTCAGGGCTGAAGCCCTGAGCTACGTAACTCAGCCCTTTAGGACTGAATTCCGCATTCCGAAATCCGAATTCCGCAATTACTTTTCTTCTCCCAACAGGATTCTCAAAACAAGGTTCGCCTGATGATGAGCGGCGATTCCCACCCTTGGCGCCATGAGACCCACACCGGGCTGGGCAGCCGTCTTCTGATCTCCCACAATGAATATCTTTGAAGAGAAGCGGGTTGTCCGGATATCATTGTTATCTCCGTAGCCAGCCACGCCGGAGGCCGCGACAATGTAGGTCTCTGGCATCTTCTCCGATACGACATTCATCAGCATGGCCTTCTCTTCAGCGCGATCAAAGGCCTCCACCACCACCACGGCTTTTTTGAAGATACCCACCACGTTGCTTCGATCCAACTTCTCAGGGTAGATTTCAACCTTGACATAAGGGTTGATTCTCGATAAATTTTCGCGAAGGGCCTCGACCTTTCGCATCCCGACCTGATCGATGAAATACTGTTGACGGTTCAAATTCGAGGGTTCCACCAGATCGAAATCGACCAGAATAAGCGTTCCCACGCCGATGCGGGCCAAAGCAATCGCAACCGCGGATCCGAGGCCACCCAATCCGGCAATCCCAACGACCGATCCTCTGATTTTTTGGTGGACCCCCGGGGTATGTCTTGCCACCAAGAGGGATTCAAATTCTTCGAGGGAAGGAGGCCTGCCCTTTTCAATCAGAACAATCTCATCCCCCTCCTTGAGGGGAAGATCTCGGGTGAGAGGGAAGCCGTTATAAATGATGACATCGGCCTTCGGCTTGAATCGTTCTTTCAATTGGTGCAGGGTGGTTTGGGAAGGAACGGAAACCTCTTTCTCATTCACTTTAATCTTAATAATATCAGAAGGCTTTTCTTTCACATGCCCCAGGTTACTGGATTGGGGTTGGATTGTCAATATGGAGATTTCTGAAGAAGGCCAGAAATCTCTGATTCCAGTGACTAAGAGATGATTCCACAGAAAAATTATTGGAGATCAAAGAATCGGTGTAATCCCGGTTTAAAATCAATGGAGTCAGGGAGCTTGAAGAAGTTCTTGTAGCTCCCAGGTTCCAATTGACCCATTCGGCGGCGCCAACCCCGCCCTTTAAGGCGGGATCTAAGGCGCCTCTCAGGGTCAACCCTGAGCGAACGCAAGCATGTATTCTGGAAAGTCGAAGGGTTGACTTTTGGAAGAGTCGATGTTATGAGATTAAAGTTTCTTTTTTTATTCCAAAGGTTATGAGTATTCGGAGAGATATGCCTTTGATATCAGGAAGGCCGACGATCGCCGAGATCGACCTGAACGCCCTCGCCTTTAACTTTCGACAACTTCGGAAGAGGGTTCCAAAAGGAGTAAAAATCCTGGCCGTTGTAAAGGCGGATGCCTATGGTCATGGGGCCATTCCAATCTCTCTGAAGTTGGAGAAGTTAGGGGTCGAGTATCTCGGTGTTGCCCTTGTTGAAGAAGGAGTGGAGCTGAGAAAAGGAGGCGTAAAGACGCCTGTCCTTGTTCTGGGTGGAATTTATGGAGGGGATGTCGAAAATATCTTTCGATTCAATCTCACTCCCGTTGTTTTTCATAAGGAGGCTCTGGAGTCGATTTCAAGAGGTGCCCAGGGGGGAAGGAGGAAAATCAGGGTTCATCTCAAGGTTGATACGGGGATGGGGCGGTTGGGCGTGCCCTTAGCACTTTGGTCCGGCTTTCTAAGAGAGATCGCTCACTATCCAAGCGTTGAAGTCGAAGGCATTCTATCCCACTTTTCGATGATGGATGAGGAAGATTATACCAAACATCAATGGGATCAATTTTTGCTGGCCCTGAGGTGTGCGGAGGAGGTGGGAATTCGTTGCAAGTACATTCATATGGCGAGCAGCGCCATGCTTGCAACCTCTTCTCACTATTTCGGGAATCTGGTACGGCCAGGGATCATGCTCTATGGGGCTTATCCTTCTCCCTTGTTGAAAGACCTCATTCACCTTAAGCCCGTGATGACCCTAAGGACGCACATCCATTTCCTCAAATCGGTCCCTCCTGGATTCAAGATCAGTTATGGAGGAACCTTTGTGACCAGGAGGGAGAGCCTCATCGCCACCCTTCCGATCGGATATGGGGATGGGTACAGTCGCTCCCTTTCTAATCGAGGAGAAGTGCTGGTCCGGGGGAAGAGGGCACCTGTAGTGGGAAAGGTTTGCATGGATTTCATCATGGTGGATGTGACAGACATTCCAAAAGTTTCATTAGGTGATGAAGTCATTTTAATGGGAAGTCAGGGGAAGGAGATCATCACGGCGGAAGAGATCGCCGATAAGATTAACTCGATTTCATACGAGGTCCTTTGTTCGGTTGGGAAGAGAGTGCCGAGAATCTACAAAGAAGGTCATAGGTGATCGGTGACAGGGAAAATCCTCTAAGGGTTATAGAAATCACGAATCAAGAGTCACAAGTCGCCATATAGGGGGGTCTCTTGAATCTATTTCGGTGGATTGGGATTCAATCTCTTCGCTTCATAGAGGAAGCAGGACGGATCATGATCCTCTTTGGCAAAACCCTGAGCTGGACCTTTCGACCTCCCCTTCAAGCAAGAGAGATCATCAAACAGATGGAGGAGGTGGGGGTTCGCTCGTTTCCAGTAGTCATCATCACAGCCGCTTTTACTGGCATGGTCCTGGCGTTACAGAGTTATACCGGATTCAAGCGATTCGGGGCAGAGACGATGGTGGGGACCGTCGTCGCTCTGTCTGTCACGAGGGAGCTGGGCCCCGTTTTAACCGGGTTGATGGTCTCTGGCCGGGTGGGTTCTGCCATGGCTGCCGAGCTTGGGACAATGCGAGTGACCGAACAGATCGATGCCCTCTATACCCTGGCCACCAATCCGATCAAATATCTGATCGTTCCGAGATTTTTAGCTGCTTTGATCATGCTCCCCATACTCGTCATTTTCGCTGATGTGATTGGCATTCTGGGTGGGTATCTGGTGAGCGTTCAAATTTTGGGGACGAATCCCACGATCTACATCCGGAGGACATGGAACTATCTCGAATTTAACGACCTTTATAGCGGCCTCCTGAAGGCGGTGGTGTTCGGCATGATCATCGCCACGATCAGTTGTTATCAGGGATTTTCAGCGGAAGGTGGAGCAGAAGGGGTGGGTCGGGCGACGACAAAGGCTGTCGTGATCTCCTCTCTTACGATTTTGGTCTCAAATTATTTTATTACGGCATTTCTGTTTTAGACCATGAAGCGATGGAATAATGGTGAAATCGCAAAAAGTGAAAAACCAGAAAAAACGTCGTGCTGAACTCGGTTCAGCTCCTAAACAAACCAAACCTATAGGAGACCCTGAAACGAGTTCAGGGTGACAAATCAGGGCTTTTTATGGGACCATCAGTAACGGAATATTGAAAATGGCGAACAGTAGCTTGCCGACAAAGATACGTGTGATCAACCTTTTCAAATCTTTTGGTGAAAAGGATGTCCTCCGAGGGCTCGATCTGGAAGTGCGGCAGGGCGAGAGCATGGTGGTCATCGGAGGAAGTGGCTCGGGGAAGACGGTCCTGATCAAATGCATCATCGGACTCATCCAGCCCGATGAGGGAGAGATCTATGTCGACGGGCAGGAGATCAGTTCGCTGAGCGAACGGGAGATGAACGAAGTGCGGAAGAAATTTGGAATGCTCTTTCAAGGAGGGGCGCTTTTCGATTCTTTGAACGTCTGGGAAAATGTGGGCTTCGGACTCCGTCAACACAAGAGGCTCAGTGACCAAGAGATCAAGAAGATTTCCGCTGAGAAATTGGCCCTTCTGGGGTTAAGAAATATTGAAGAGGTCATGCCGGCGGAGCTGAGCGGAGGGATGAAGAAGCGGGTGAGCCTGGCCCGCGCTATTGCCATGGAGCCGGAGATCCTCCTTTACGACGAGCCCACGACGGGCATCGACCCGGTGATGGCCGATGCCATCAATGAACTGATCATACGCATGAGAGAGGAGTTGAACATGACCTCGATTGCGATCACACACGATATGACGAGTGCATATAAGATTGCTGACCGGATCGCGATGCTCTATCAAGGGAAAATTGTTGAGATCGGGAGCCCGGAAGAGATCAAGAGTTCCGAGAATCCCGTTGTGCAGCAATTCATCCATGGGAGGTCGGAGGGCCCCATTAAAGTCATTTAGAGGGTAGAATGCAGAGGATGAGGGGAGCGAGGAGGTGACGAGGATGAAGAAAAAAAGTTCGGAGGTATGGGTCGGAATATTTGTTGTCACCGGTATCCTACTTTTGGCCTTGCTCACGATGAAGGTTGAAAAATTTCAGATCGGGAAGGAGAGGGGATATCGGGTGAACGTATTATTCGATTCCGCCGCTGGTCTGGATCGAAGCGCGGAGGTCCGGGTGGCCGGCGTCAACGTGGGGAATGTCGAGAAGGTAATCCTGGAGAAGGGAAAGGCGAAGGTGACGTTTCGCGTTCCACCGCAGATCGTTCTTTACAAAGATTCAAAGGCCTACCTTAAATCGGAGGGATTCTTGGGAGAGAAGTACGTAGAAATTTCTCCCGGCACACCTGTTTTTCCAAAGGTTGAACCTGACGGGGAGATAGAGCAGGGGGAGCCTCCCACCGATATCGAACAGATGTTGAGTAGAATGGGGGCCATCCGGGAGGATATTAAGGAGATCGCAAAGCCCATCAGCGATATCTTAAAATCCGTGGATCCCAAGAAAGTGGAAGGATTGGTCGATAACCTCAATAAGTTTTCAGGTCAGCTGACCGGCATGAGCAAGGATGCGAAAGAGACGATTCAGAAGGCTAAAGACGCCTTTTCCCGGGTCGAAGAGATTGGGGAGAAGGTGAAAAAAGGGGAGGGCACCCTTGGAAAATTGATCACCGACGAGACGGTTTACGAAGAGGCAAAGAAGACGGTGGAGACTGCCCGGGAGGCGGCAGAGGCGGCCAAGCAGGCGGTGGATAATTTGAAGAACCTCTCAGAGAAGGTGGAAAAGGGAGAAGGGGCTCTTGGCAAACTGGTTAAGGACGAATCGCTCTACCAAGATGTGGTAGAAACGGTCCAGTCTGCAAAAGAGACGATGAAGATGGCCAAAGAGGCCCTTCAGTCGGTCAAAGGGATTGCGGAGAAGGTCGAGAAAGGGGAGGGGACGCTCGGAAAACTGCTCAGCGATGATCAGTTGATGAAAGAAGCAGAGAAGACGATGAAGAAGATTCAGAAGGCTTCTGAGAGCATAGAGGAACAAACGCCGATTACGGTCCTGGGAACCCTCATCGGAATCTTCTTCTGACCCAATCGGAACCATGATCATCCGAAGACCATTTTTCTTGTTGACGATGCTCCTCTTCGTTTGCTTCCTCCCTTCTGAGTCCCTAACAGGCGAGAGACCGATCACGATTAACCTCTGGCCTCTTTTCCATTATACCTCTGACCCTGCTGAAGGAGTGAGCGAGGCTGAGGGATTGGGTCCTCTCTTCCACTGGAAAAAGGAGGAGGGTAGAAGGGGATGGGGGGTTCGTCCTCTTTTTTACTGGACCAGGGATGAAAAAGAGAGACTGAAGAGATTAGAGTTCCTTTATCCTTTCGGGAAATATCAAAGCAAGGGCGATGATGAAAAGGGATACCTCTTCCCGATTTCTTCCTACAGGCATCAGACGTTCGATGGAAAGGAGAAATGGGATTTTCAATTCTTCCCCTTTTTTGTGGGAAAGACCGAGGAGGAGGAGGATTATTTCGGTCTCTTCCCCATCTACGGAAAGGTTCTGAAACGATATGGTAAGGACGAAATCCATTTTTATCTCTGGCCCGTCTATTCCGAATCGCTCTCAGAGGATGTGCGGACTCAGAACTTCTTTTGGCCCTTTTTCTCTTTAACGACGGGTGAGAAGAAGAGGGGGTACAGGATTTGGCCACTTTACGGGAGAAAGGAGGAGGTTGGAGTCTCAACACAAAGCTTCTTCTTGTGGCCCATCTTTGTTAGAAAGACAAAGGGACTCGATACAGATGATCCGATGGAAGAATGGATGATCTTTCCCTTTTATGTTTCGAGGCAAACCAGGTCTTTCAGCAGCAAAACTGTCCTCTGGCCACTCTTCTCCCATGCCAAAGAAGAACGCACAGGTTTCGAACAATGGGACCTTCCCTGGCCTCTCTTTCGGACCTTCCGAGGCGAAAACCTATATGGGAAGAGGTTCTTCCTTTTTTATGGATATAAAGTGAGAGAAGAACAGTCGAAAAGGGTCTATATCCTTTTTCCCCTCTACCGATATGAGGAAGACTGGATGGCAGATTTCCATGAGACGACCTATCGCATCCTTTTCAGCCGCATACGAAGAGGCGAGGATCCTCAGGGAAAGGAGAAAGGGGAATCGATCCGGATCTGGCCGATCTATGACTATGAGAGAGGAGAGGCGGGCGATGAAACCCTCAACCTCTTCTATCTTCTCCCCTTTAAAGAGGAAGGGCTCGAAAGGAATCTCTTCCCTCTTTTTCGGCTCTACCGCTGGAAGAGAGATCCTTCGGGAGGGGTCTCAATCAATCTCCTTTGGGGATTGTATAAGAAGATAGAAAATGAAACATTAGACTACTGGGAGATTGCTCACCTGATCGGTGTGAAGAAATGGAATGGAGTGGAAAGCATCTCCCTACTTAAAGGCCTGTTCTTATACCGCAGGGAAGGGGAGTCTTCCAATCTCAGGATTTTTTACCTTCCCTTTCGTCTGCGATGGTCTGTGACTAACCCCCTCCCCAACCCCCCGTCAGCAAAGTCGGTACGACTCGAAACCGAGGGGGGCGCGAGGGGATTTTTGCGAAAAATCGAAGCACCCCCCACCCATTCCTCCCCCTCGAGGGGGGAGAGTGAGGATGGGGGTGACGAGGAGTGGGGAGATGGGGAATAGGAGGGTCGGGATATTGGGAACCGGTTCATTTCTTCCGGAAAGAATTCTTTCGAATTTCGATCTGGAGAAGATCCTGAATACGAATGATGAATGGATATATAAGCGGACCGGGATTAAGGAGAGGAGGATCGCAGCGCCAGACGTCAACGCCTCTGATCTTGCGAAGGAAGCCTCGCTTCGGGCGATGGAGATGGCCGGCATTTCGGCAAAAGATCTGGATCTCATCGTCATGACCACCATGACTCCGGATACGGCATGTCCCGCGGGATCGAACTGGCTGGAAGCAAAATTAGGAGCAGAGCGCGCCGTCTCCTTCGATGTGACCGCAGCCTGTTGCGGATTTATCTTCGGGCTTTCTGTGGCTGAGCAATATCTCAAATGTGGAACCTTCAGAACGGCGCTGGTGGCCGCTGTCGAGATTATGAGTCGAACGCTCGATTGGACCGATCGGGAGAGTTGTATTCTCTGGGGAGACGGGGCGGGCGCGGCCGTGCTTCAGGCCCTTGATTCCTCCGGGAAGGACCAACCCTTGTTGCGGAAGGAACAGGAGGTCGGTGAAATCCTTTCTGTCCATATCCACACGGACGGTGCAAACGGGGAAAACCTGCTCCTTCCAGGAGGCGGATCCAAGACTACTCCCATTACTTATGAAAGCGTTGACAAAAAGCTCCACACCTTGAGAATGATCAAAGCCAACGAGTCGGTTCGCGTGGCCGTTAAGCGATTTGCAGAGGCTGCGGAAGAAGCTGCTTCCCATAACCAGGTCGACCTTTCCGATGTGAAATGGGTCATCCCCCATCAGGCCAATTCCAGAATCCTTCAGCAGATGGCCAGACGGCTCAATATTCCCTTTGAGAAAGTCTATCTCACCATCGAGAAGTACGGGAACATCTCATCTGCCACGGTGCCGATTGCGCTGGATGAGGCCGTGCGAAATGGATCGATTCGAAAAGGAGACCTGATCATCCTGACCGCCTTCGGTGGAGGCCTCACCTGGGGAAGCAGCCTGATCAGATGGTAGGGATGAGGCAATGACCAAATCCCAAGTTCCAATAACCAAATAATCGCCAAAATTTCAATGACCAATCATCAAACCCGCTTTATAAATAACAGATGATGAAGTCGTAAAAAGTCGTCATTCCCGTGAAAACGGGAATCCAGGGAATTCTAACTACATGAAAATACTGGATTCCTGCTTCCGCAGGAATGACAAAAAATCCCTTTTCAGACTTTTTACGAAACCATCACAGATGATTGTTTGGATATTGGTTATCTGGTCATGGGTGATTATTTGGATATTGCCTGCCTGCCGGTAGGCAGGGAATTTGGTGATTGGAGTTTAATTAATCCTTGAATATGAAGCGCCCCGACGAAGTCATTGATCAAGCCTTAAGTATTCTCCGAAAAAAGCCAATTGATGGATATGAGATTTATCTCGAGCAGTCCTCCCATTTCAACGTGGAATCGAAAGAAGGCAGGGTCGATACCTTCGAGGTCTCCGATTCCTGGGGAATGGCCTTTCGTATTCTGAACCGTCAGCGCATTGGATTTTCCTATACCACTTTTTCAGGTGACGCTGGGGTTGAATCACAGGATCTTTTGGACGAATTGAGAAAGGCCATTGGTGATGCGATTGCCAGCGCCGAGGACACCTCCTCTGATCCCTGTCATGACTTCGCCCCTCCGCTGAAGGGGCCTCTTCCAACTCTTCCGATTTTCGATGAAATCTTGGAAGGGACTTCAGAAAAGTTAAAGATCGAAAGAGCAAAGGAGCTGGAGGAAGCGGCTCGTTCCGTTGATCCCCAAAGGATTCAAAAGGTGAGAAAGGCATCTTATCAGGAGGCCATTGCTCAGCGCACACTGATTAATTCGAACGGGCTTCAATTTTCTTATGCCTCCACCTTCTGCTCTCTCAGTGTAACGGCAGTGGCCGAAGAGGGGGGAGAGGCAGAAGTGGGATGGGATTTTGACGCCAGCCATTTTCAGAGGGAGTTGGATGTGAAAAGAGTGGGGAAGGAGGCTGGCCGGAAGGCAGTGGAGAGTCTGGGGGGGAGAAAAATTCCTTCTGGAGTCTATCCCGTGCTTATCCATCATAGCGTCGCTTCAGAATTTCTTTCTCTTCTTGCCCATTCCTTCAAGAGCGACCAGATTCAGAAAGGTAAATCGTCTCTAAAAGGGAAGAAAGGGGAGAGATGTTTCTCTCCTTTGATCAGCATTGAGGATAATGGACTTCATCCCAAGGGGATTTTCTCAGCTCCGATCGATGGAGAAGGGACCCCGAGCCAACGGACACCTCTGGTCATTCAAGGTGAGTTAGCCGGTTATCTTTATGATCGATATTGGGCCAATCGGGAGAGAACCTCATCAGGGACCGCGGTTACTTCCACAGGGAACAGCCTAAGATCGGGGGTGAAATCCCCGCCCGGGATAGGAACCTCGAACTTCCTTGTCGCGCCGGGCACGCTCTCCTTTTCCGCTCTGCTGAGCGACCTTCGTCGAGGAGTTCTGCTGGAGGAGGTGATAGGCCTTCATACGGTCGATCCTGTCTCAGGGGACTTTTCCCTGGGCTGCTCGGGAAAATGGGTCGATCAAGGGAAGCCCATCCACCCGGTTAAATCGGTGGCTGTGGCTGGGAACCTTTTTGAACTCTTTCGGGAGGTCGTAGGGATTGGGGAAGATTTTCGGTTCGTCGGGGGAATGGGTTGTCCAAGCCTCCTTGTGAAAGGCCTGAAAGTTAGCGGAATTTAATGGACATTTTTGGCCGTGACAAGCGAAAATTTGTCCAATTAGCTTGAAAATTTTTGGCAAAATCGTCAAAATTTTATTTTAAGGATTACCAGGTATTCTCTCTTTTTTCCTTGAAATATTAATAACTTTATTCGTTTTAACCCGTTTTAGTAACCAATTGGTATAATAATTGCTCTGAGAATAGGTCTGTAAAAAAAACCTTGACAGAAAAACCCCAACTTTGCTATCTAACAGATGTTCAAAGGGGGTTGATCTCTGAAACAAGGAGGGTGACCTTGGATAAAGAATACTTCAACATCCTTATCTTCGGCCACAAGACTTCAAAGACACGCCATCTGAAGATACAGAAAAAGACCGTAAAGATTTCATCCTATCTCATCGGATTCGCCCTTCTCTCCACGACGTTTTTCTTCTGCGATTACATTCAGGTCAAGAAGAAGGCATTCGAGTTGAGCCGGCTCCGTCAGGAGACACAAAACCAGAGATCGCAGATTCAATTCTTCTCAGCGAGGATTGAAGACCTGGAGAAACAACTCTCAAAACTTAAGGAATTCGACAAGAAGATTCGGATCATCGCGAATCTCGAAAGGGGGCAGGAGACCACCGCTTCGATGGGAATGGGAGGCCCCTCTCCTTCTGATATCCGGGAGAAATTGAAAAAAGAGAAGGACGATACTGGACTGATTCAGCAGATGAAAAGCGATGTCGAACGCCTTCAATCCGAGGCCATGTCCCGAGAGGATAGCCTCTCTGAGCTTGAGAAGCTTCTCCAGGTGAAGCGAAAGATGTTGAACCATACCCCATCAATCTGGCCCGTGCAGGGCTGGGTGACATCGGGTTTCGGTTATCGTACGAACCCGTTTACGGGTTTAACCCAGATGCATGAGGGTCTGGATATTTCAAATCGTATAGGGACCCCTGTTATTGCCCCCGCTGATGGAGTCGTTTCAGATGTTGGAAATGATATCGCCGTCGGAAAGGTCCTCGTCATCTTCCACGGATTCGGCATGACCACCCGTTACGGCCATCTCCATAAGGTTTTTGTGAGGGTTGGACAGAGGGTCAAGCGGGGAGAAAAGATCGCTGAGGTGGGAATGACCGGAAAGACTACCGGCCCCCATCTCCACTACGAGGTGAAGATCAACGGGGTTGCTGTCAACCCCACCCGATATATTTTGAATTAGAATCCTGAACGCCAATCGTCAAGAAAATAAAAGAGAGCAAGCCCGAGAAAGAACTTCTTTCTCGGGCTTTTTTGTAAATACAAACGCATTAAGTAATAATTAGCACTTAGGTAAACCCCCCGGCTCTGCCGGGGGACTCCCAGAGTTCGATAGTTGCCGGAGTAGGATTGTCATTCCGGACAAGTGAAACGTGATCCGGAATCCAGAAGAAATACTGGATTCCTGCTTACGCAGGAATGACGAAGAAGAGGGCATCAAGGTTCAAGTCGACTTGAAGTCGACATAGATTCGGAACCCCTTCCCTTCAAGGCGAGGGTAGTTCAGTTGAAACAAAATCTCTTAGGTTATATAATCCTTTCTGATGATGGGAGAACGGAATATCAGGTTTGTCAAATCTTACCCATCATTTCAATTATCAGGGTGAGGTTCTTATGATTGGAACACTGATCAAGAAGATCGTGGGAAGTAAGAACGAGAGGGAGTTAAGAAGGATTTGGCCGATCATTCAACAGATCAACGCCCTGGAACCCGAGATTCGTCCTCTAACGGATGACCAACTCCGGGCCAAAACCTCAGAATTTAAAGAACGGATCGATCAGGGGGAATCACTGGAGGGGATCCTTCCGGAAGCTTTTGCTGTCGTTCGAGAAGCGGCCCGAAGAACATTGGGGGAACGGCATTATGATGTCCAGCTCATCGGAGGGATTGTCCTCCACGAAGGCAAGATTTCCGAAATGGCGACTGGAGAAGGCAAGACCTTGGTGGCCACCCTTCCCGCCTATTTGAATGGGCTCAAGGGGGAAGGGGTTCATATCGTGACGGTGAATGACTACCTGGCCAAAAGAGATAGTGAATGGATGGGGGTGATCTACCGGTTTCTGGGCCTTTCGGTGGGAGTGATCCTTCACGAGTTGAATGACCAACAGAGAAAGGAAGCCTACCACTGTGACATTACCTATGGAACGAATAATGAATTCGGATTTGATTACCTCCGGGACAATATGAAGTTCAGCATCGAGGATTATGTCCAGCGAGATTTGAACTATGCCATTGTCGATGAAGTGGACAGCATCCTGATCGATGAGGCGAGGACCCCTCTGATCATCTCCGGGCCGGCAGAGGAATCGACGGATAAATATTACAAGATCAACCGTATCATTCCGTCCCTGAATCAGGGAAAGGATTATCAGTTGGAGGAGAAGAGCCACACCGCCTTTCTGACGGAAGAGGGTGTCGCTCATGTGGAGAAATTACTTCATGTTGAGAATCTCTATGACCCGAGAAATATCGAGACGCTCCATCATGTGAATCAAGCGCTAAGAGCACACACCCTGTTTAAAAGGGACGTGGACTATGTGGTCAAAGAAGGGCAGGTGGTGATCGTCGATGAATTTACGGGAAGGCTCATGCCTGGGCGAAGATGGAGCGATGGCCTCCATCAGGCTGTGGAAGCGAAAGAGAATGTTCGGATAGAAAACGAAAATCAGACCCTGGCCACGATCACCTTTCAGAATTACTTTCGGATGTATAAGAAGCTGGCTGGGATGACCGGTACGGCGGATACCGAGGCCGCTGAATTCCGGAAGATTTATAACCTTGATGTGGTCGTCATTCCTACCAACATGCCCTTGATTCGAACGAATCATCCCGACGTCATCTATAAAACGGAGAACGAGAAGTTCCGTGCCGTTGTCCGAGAGATTGAAGAACTCCATCGCATGGGGCGCCCCACACTGGTCGGAACCATTTCCATAGAGAAGTCAGAACGATTGAGCCAGATGCTGAAGAAGCGAGGCATTCCCCACAATGTCCTCAATGCCAAACATCATGAGCGAGAGGCTGAGATCATCGCCCAGGCGGGAAGGGTGGGAGCTGTTACCATCTCCACCAACATGGCGGGGAGGGGAACCGATATCCTCCTGGGGGGGAATCCAAAATTTTTATCGAAAACGATGGTGGAGGGGGAACCTACTGAAGAAGCGACACGGAAGGCTTTCGAGAAAGCTCTGGCCATCGTTCAAAAGGAAAAGGAGACCGTAGTCCAATTGGGAGGTCTTCATGTCATTGGAACCGAGAGGCATGAGGCCCGGCGCATCGACAATCAATTAAGGGGCCGGTCCGGGAGGCAAGGAGATCCAGGATCTTCCCGCTTTTATCTCTCTCTGGAGGATGATCTCTTGCGGATTTTCGGCTCCGAGAGAATCTCCAGCATTATGGATCGACTGGGAATTGAGGAAGACCAGCCCATTGAACATAATCTGGTTACGAAGGCGATCGAAAATGCCCAGAGAAGAGTTGAGGCCCATAATTTTGAGATCCGGAAGCACCTTCTGGAGTATGACAATGTCATGAACCAGCAAAGAGAGGTCATTTACTCTCAGAGAAGAGAGGTCCTGGGAAGTGACAATTTGAAAGAGTCCGTCCTGGAGATGATCGAAGAACAGGCGGAAGGGTTAGTTGATCTCTATGCCGATGAAAAGCTTCACCCAGAGGACTGGGACCTGAAGGGACTTTCTGACGCCGTCTATCAGCAGTTCTCTTTCCGCTGGATGCCTCCTGCGGGAGAGAAAGATGGACTGAACCGGGAGCGCTTGAAAGAGATGATTCTCGAGACAGGGAAGAATATTTACCAGAGGAAGGAGGAGGAGTTTGGCGAAGGCACGCTTCGATACCTGGAAAAGGTGGTCATGCTGCAGTCGGTCGACCATCACTGGAAGGATCATCTTTTAGCCATCGACCAGTTGAAGGAAGGGATCGGGTTACGAGGGTATGCTCAGAAAGACCCACGCATTGAATATCAAAGAGAAGCCTATCAGATGTTTCTTGACATGTTGGACCGGATCAAAAAGGACACGGTCGAAAAGCTCTTTGCCATTCAGATTGCCAGGGACGAAGCGGTTAAAGAGATGAAGTTGCCCAGAAGGCAGACCTTTTTCCTGAGCCGTGGGCCGAGCGTGGCCACAGGCGGGGAGACCGAGAGCGGAAAGGGCGTGACCGTGCGGCGAGATGGAAAGAAGGTGGGCCGAAATGATCCGTGCCCCTGTGGAAGCGGGAAGAAATATAAGAGATGTTGCCTGTTGAAGGAAACGCAGGCAAGAGCCTGAGCTATTTCGGATTTCGCCTGCCTGCCGGTAGGCAGGGACTGCGGAATGCGGAATCAAGATCAATGATCTTCTCACCTCATTCCTCTCTCCAGGAAGTTGGATCGTAAATGAGGAATCGTAAGAGACGTCATGCTGAACTTGTTTCAGCATCTCAATGAAATCAATAAACCACAAGACGCTGAACCAACTTCAGGGCGACAAAATAGTGCTTATGACACAGTCTCAGGGGGATTAGGGGAATTAGACTTAGGAGCCAGATGGGATGAAAATGCCTGACTTCAGAGTGAATGGTTTTCTTTTTTCGGGGATTGCGGTTGGAATCAAAAAAGATGGGAAAAGGGATCTGGGATTGATCTACTCTCAAGTCCCCTGCCAGGTCGCTGGCCTCTTCACCACCAATCTGGTCAAGGCGGCACCTGTTCTGTTGGCCAAGCAGCGAATCAAGGCGGGGCGCTGCCAGGCTCTGGTGATCAATAGTGGTAATGCCAATGCCTGCACAGGCAGTGAAGGGCTCAGGGATGCTAAAAAGGTGACTTCATTGGTGGCCAAGGGATTAGGCATTAGGGAATCGTGGGTCCTCCCCTCATCCACAGGGGTGATTGGAGTTCCGCTCCCTATGGAGAGGATTGAAGAGGGGATTCCCAGACTGATTGCGGCTCTCTCACCTGACGGGTGGATGGATACCGTCGAAGCCATGATGACAACGGATACCTTCCGCAAGGTCGAAATGGCCACCTGCCGGATCCAGGGGAAAAGCGTCAAAATTTGTGGGATGGTAAAAGGGGCGGGGATGATTCGGCCGAATCTGGCCACGATGCTCTCTTTTATCGTCACCGATGCGAATATCGAAGCTCGCGTGCTTCAACAGATTTTAGATGAAGTGGCGGAGCTCTCCTACAACCGGATCACGATTGATGGTGAGACCAGCACCAATGACACCGTGTTACTGTTAGCGAATGGAACGTCCGGTCACCCGCCGATCAACAGAATGAATCGAGACGAAGCGATCTTTCAGTCGAGACTTCTGGAGGTCTGCCAGAATCTGGCAAAGAGCGTCGTCAGGGATGCGGAGGGCGCGACGAAATTTGTCGAGATTCGTGTGAAAGGGGCACGAAGGCGAGAGGATGCCAAGCGGGCCGCTTATGCCATTGCCCATTCTGCGCTTGTAAAAACTGCCTTCTTCGGGATGGATGCGAACTGGGGAAGGATTTTGTGTGCCATCGGCCATTCAGCAGTACGGATGGACCCGAACCGAGTTGACGTCTTCTTTGACAGAAAGCCGATTGTGAAAAACGGGAGGGGGGTAGGGGGCCAACGGGAAACAGAGGCTGGCCAGGTTCTCAAAAACAAATCCTTCAAAGTGACCGTTGACCTTCACCAAGGAAGAAACGAATTCTCAGTTTTCACCACCGACCTCTCCCTCGACTACGTCAAGATTAACGCCTCCTATCGCTCCTAACCCTTCCGCTGCCCTCCCCGTTGAGAGACTGTGTCGTAATTATTATTTTGTCACCCTGAACTTGGTTCAGGGTCCCGTAGCTTATTAATTTCAATGAGATGCTGAAACAACTTCAGCATGACATTTCTTCGGGTCTCCCTATTGGGATACAGTCTCTGATGAGAGAGCCTGCAGGCGGAGGGAGCAATGATTTTGAGATGCAGAATAGAAAGTAGGAAACTGGAGGATTAGGGATTAGGATATCAGAGACCGAAAACGCGAGACGAAAGAGATGAAGCAGAACTTTAAGGCCTCTTTTCGCATTTTGACGATGGCATGCGTAGGGGGGACATCTTTAGGGCAGACCTTCACACAACGAAAGACGGTATTACATCCCCAGATCCCTTTTTGGCTACCGACCTTTTCTAAGATCGCCTGATCCCTTTTATCTCTTGGATCGATTAGGAAGCGATAAGCCTTGGCTAAGACGGCTGGCCCTAAGTAAAGAGGGTCTCTCCAAAAAACTGGGCAGACGCTGAAGCAAATCCCGCAGAGGATGCATTGGATATAGGGATCGATCTGCTTTCGTTTAGCCTCATCCATTCGGTATTCTAAATCGGGAGCTACTGGTTTCCCGTGAAGATAAGGTTCTAT
>CAYMTD010000009.1:14039-20120 GCA_964393245.1 uncultured Syntrophaceae bacterium | reverse complement strand
GGTTATCGATTGTAAAATATGGGTTGTAATATACACCTTTTTCAAGAAATAGGGATTAGAAAGTTACAGGAAGAAAGAGTCAAGATTGGGGCTGATAATAAGATCTGGCATTGGCTTTCCCTGATACCCAAATCCAGTTATCAAGAGGAACACATTATAGTTTGTATTTGCCCCAGCAGCTATCAATCTCAAGTCGAGATTGCCGCACCCTTCGGGCTCGCAATGACACCTTTTCTATGGTTTCAAATGTAACCTATTTTATGCTCTGGGTAGTAACTCCCGATCTCGCCATCACCCCTTCACTTTTTCGTTCAGGGGATCATAAAGCGGTTCTTTTTCGACAGTCGCCTCATACCTCTTGGCTGCCACTTCGATTTGAAGCTGGGTCCCGGGTTTGGAGTAATCCAGGGGGAGATATCCATAGGCGATGGGCTTTTTGATGGTATGTCCATACCCACCACTGGTGACGATGCCAATCACCTTATCCCCATCGAGGATGGCTTCTTTACCAACAGGCATCAAGGGTCCACTGTGAATGGTGAGACAACAGAGACGTCGGCTGATTCCCTTTTCCTTTTGGGCAAGGAGGGCATCCCGGCCTATAAAATCGCCCTTTTCAAGTTTTACACAAAAATCGAGCCCAGCCTCATACGGGGTATATTCAGGAGAGATATCCCCGCTCCAGTATCGATATCCCTTTTCTAATCGCATCGATTCAATAGATCGGTAACCCGCATTGATCAGGCCAAAAGCTTTTCCTGCCTCCCAAAGAGCATCATAGACGTGGAGAGCATATTCGGTCGGAAGATGTAATTCCCATCCAAGTTCCCCAACATAAGTGATGCGGATGGCAAGGACGGGGGCATACCCAATGGTGATTTGTTTACAGGTCATATAGGGAAAACCCTGGTTCGACATATCGTCTCTGGTCAATTGCGCCAGTACATTTCTGGCCTGGGGCCCACAGAGGGTGATACAGGCCTTCGAGGAAGTTACATCGTTTAGTGTAACAGAGCGGTCGTCGGGCAGATGTTTTTGGATCCAGCCGAGGTCTTGCTTAATAAACGCCGTTCCCGTCACAAGATAGAAGTGGTCTTCGGAGATTCGACTGACGGTGAGGTCGCACTCAATTCCACCCCGTTCGTTTAGCATCTGGGTGTAGGTGACAGAGCCAACGGGTTTATCTATCTGGTTGTCGGTGATTCTCTGGAGAAGGGGGAGCGCGCCCGGCCCTTTGATCTCGATTTTTCCAAAAGAGGTCTGGTCAATGATCCCAGCCTTGGTCCTGACGGTTTGGTGTTCCTTCCCAACATGCTTAAACCAATTTGGAAGCCGCCATCCCAAAATATCCTTTGGGGGGACACCCTTCGGGGCAAACCAGTTGGGCCGTTCCCAGCCAGATTTTTCTCCGAAAACAGCCCTCATCGTCTTTAGGCGATGGTAGAGAGGACTCATTCGCAAAGGCCGAGCCGATTTCATCTCCTCATAGGGCCAGCTCATCGAATAGTGGTGGGCATAAACCTCAATGGAGCGCTCCAAGGCATACTTTTGGCTTGCATGGTGGGCGCCCAGGCGCCGGATATCCAATCGCCAGAGGTCGAGGCTCGGTCTGCCTTCGATGATCCACTCGGCCATCATTTTCCCTACCCCTCCACCTGCGGCAATCCCGTGAGCACAGAAACCTGCAGCGACGAAGAAGTTCTTCACCTCCGCTGCTTCTCCCATGACGAAATCCCCATCCGAGGTAAATGCCTCAGGACCATTGAGCAACGTGATGATCTCGGCTTTGCCGATGGCAGGTACCCGTTTCATCGCCAAGCGGGAAAGGGGTTCGAAATGTTCGAAATTAGACTTAAGCAGTTTTTTCGTAAAGTCTCTGGGAATGCCATCCAGAGCCCACGGAATGGGATTGTGTTCATATCCTCCCATGATGAGTCCTCCCACCTCTTCACGAAAATAGACCAGAAGATCGGGGTCACGCATCGTGGTCATCCCCCTTCGGACACCATCAATGGGTTTGGTGATGATGTACTGATGCTCCATGGGGATAATGGGAATGGCGACGCCAACCAACTTCCCTATCTCAGGAGCCCAGATGCCTGCCGCATTGACCACGATCTCGGTTTTGATCTTTCCTTTTTCCGTGATCACCTCATGGACGGCACCATTCTTTAAGGTGATACCGGTCACTCGAGTGTCTGTATAAATCTCCGCTCCTCTGTCCCGAGCCCCTTTGGCAAGGGCATACGTCACGCCACTGGGATCGATCTGCCCATCTGTCGGAAGAAAGGCGGCACCAACGATCCCTTTTTTTTCCATCACCGGGAAGAGGCCGCAGGCTTCTTTGGGACTGATGAGTTCCATGGGCAAACCAAACGTCTTGGCCATGGCAGCAGATCGGCGCAACTCCTCCATCCGATCTTTTGATGAAGCAATTCGCAAGCCGCCGACTTCGCTCCAGCCGGTATGTTGCCCCGTCTCTTTCTCCAGGCGCGCATAGAGCTCAATGCTGTATTTCAGCATTTTGGTAATATTGACGGAGGCGCGCAACTGACCGACCAGACCCGCAGCATGAAATGTCGCACCGCTTGTCAGCTCACCCTTATCGAGGATAACGACGTCCTTCCATCCCATTTGTGTTAGGTGGTAGGCGATGCTACACCCCGTAATTCCTCCCCCAATGATGACAACCCGTGCCTGATCTTTCATGGTGCATCACCCCCCACCAGATGCATTCTTAGTACGTTTGAATCTTTTCCTCTTCCCTTCTCCCTATCCCCCTATCTCCCCATCGTTGCTCTGACCCTGTGTAGAGAGCACTAAATTAAAAATAGATTCTTGTCAACAGCAAGAACATTGACAAAGAGTGTTGATTTCGATATAAGAAGTCTATTGATTGCAATGCGTTTCAATTGTTTCGGCAGAAAGGAAAGGGGGTGGTTAGAGTCAGGAGGTGATAGGTGGAGGCGAGTTAGTGGAAAAAGTTATTTACCAGATAAAAAGGAGGGGAAGCGTATGAAGAGCAGATGGATGTTCTTAATGATGAGTGTCGTGATCGCGATGTTCCTTTCTTCGACGGCGATGGCGAAAGACAAGGTGACCGTCTATACCTCGCTAGAAACTGATGAGACGGTAAAATACTTGGAGGTGGCCAGAAAAGACCTTCCGGGCCTCGACATCGATATCATTCGACTTTCAACCGGTGAGCTTGGTGCGCGCATGCTGGCCGAGAAGGATAATCCCCAGGCCGACTGCATCTGGGGGTGGGCCGTAACAGACACGGAACAGTTCATCGCCAAAGGTATGATAGAACCATATAAACCCAAAGGAGTCGAAAAGTTAGAGAAAAGATTTGTCCATCCCAAATACTACTATGTGGGCATCGATATGTATATTGCTGCCTTCTGTGTCAACACGAAGGTGCTGAAGGAGAAGGGCCTTCCCATGCCCAAAGGATGGAATGATCTCCTCGATCCAAAGTTTAAGGGACTCATTGCCATGCCTAATCCTGTTGCATCTGGAACTGGTTTCCTGCAGGTAGCCAGCATTCTTCAAATGTACGGAGCTAAGGAAGGGAAGGAAGACGGCTGGGAGTTTTTGAAGAAGTTAGACAAGAACATGGGGCAATATATTAAGAGCGGGTCAAGGCCGGCCAAGATGACAGCACAAGGAGAGTTTGCTGTGGGCTGTTCTTTCGATTTTCCAGTGGCAGAGCAAAAGAAACTGGGGTTTCCCGTTGAGGCTGTTTTCCCGGCCGAAGGTGCTGGTTATGAAGTTGAGGCAAATTCGTTGCTTAAAGGAGCGAAAAATCCAAAGGCTGCCAAGAAGTTTCTCGATTGGGCAATCAGCGAGAACGCAATGAAGGCTTATTCCGAATTCAAGTTAGGTGTGACGAGGCCAGGGATTCCCTCACGGCCCGACATGCCAAAACTTTCAGAGATCAAACTCTACCCCATGGATTTTGCATGGCAGGCAAAAAATCGAGATGATATCTTAAAGAAATGGGAGAGCCTCTTCTTGAAATAGGGCAGAGGCGAACCGAGAGGGCATCCTGGTTATTGCGGGATGCCCTTTTTTATTGACAATTCCCTGGAATTCCATTAAGAAAGCTATTTAGACAGGTAAACAGCTTCAACGAGGGGATGAAGATGGGAAGGAACCTCAGGCTGGAAAAGCTCACGAAGAAATTTGGAACCCTAATTGCTGTGGATCAGGTGAACTTAGAGATCGAAGAAGGGGAGTTCATCTGTTTCTTAGGGCCGAGCGGATGCGGAAAGACCACGGTGCTCAGGATGATCACAGGGTTTGAAAGCGTGACGGAGGGGAAGATCATCTTCGACGGAAAGGTCATCAATGACCTCATCCCCCAGAAGAGGGAGTTCGGGATTGTGTTTCAGTCTTACGCCCTTTTCCCCAATATGACGGTGGAGGAGAATATCGCCTTTGGCCTCAAGGTGAGAAAGATGCCCAAGAAAGCCATCGCCGAAAGGGTGGATCAGATGCTTGACCTGATTGGCCTGCGGGCTTGGAGGAATCTCTACCCTGCTCAACTGAGCGGAGGGCAACAGCAACGCGTTGCCCTGGTTCGGGCGCTGGCGCCTAACCCTCAGGTCCTTCTTCTTGACGAACCTCTGAGTGCGTTGGACGCAAAAATCCGGGTACGCCTTCGGGCGGAGGTGAAACGGCTCCAGCAGGAACTGAAGAAGACGATGATCTATGTCACCCATGATCAGGAGGAAGCCCTCTCCATAGCGGACCGAGTGGTGGTGATGGAGATGGGCCAGTTTCGTCAAGTCGGGAAGCCCATCGATATTTATAAACATCCGGCTTCCAGTTTTGTGGCGGACTTTGTCGGGACTTCCAATTTTTTCAAAGGGACCCGAATCGAAGATCGGGTGCGTACCGAAAGAAGGGAATTCAGAATTTCAAAATCAGCACCCTTCTCCAAGGAAGAGGTCTTTCTGGCCATTCGACCTGAGAAGATAGAAGTCTTCAAATATGGAGAACCCCCGGGTCACTTAGAGCCTTCGAACATCGTTCCTGGCAGAATCGATGTCGTCACCTTCTTAGGGGCTGCTGTCCGTTTGGTGATCAATATGGAGGGAGAAGAAGTGATTTCCGATGTGATCGAAAAGGAATTTGAACAAAGGCAATTGAAGCAAGGAGAGGAGGTCCTTCTCTATTTCCCACCTGAGGCCTTTATCGTTTATCCAGCGAAAGAGAATGCCTGATGAATCGAGTGGATCCCTTGATCAGCGCCTCGCCCCCATCAACTCTTGTCAGCGACCGGTTGCTGACCGGGGTAACGATGGGGATCCTTTTAGCGATCCTCGTCTTTTTTCTGCTCTATCCAGTTTATGACATCTGCAAGTTAAGTTTTTACAAAGAGGGAGTCTTAACCCTTAAGAACTATATTTCCTATTTCAGCAACCCCAGAATGTTTCGTTCCTTGACCAACAGTCTTTACGTCTCCATCGTCACCATGATCATCACCACCGTTTTAGCCTTCTTCTTCGCTTACGGGTTGACTCGGACCACCATTCCCGGGAAAGGGATCTTTTATACGATTTCAACGTTTCCTCTGATTGCACCCTCGATCATCCAGGGATTGGCGTTGATCCTGCTCTTCGGGCGAAATGGACTGGTAACCCGTTACGTGCTTCATACGGATTGGAATATTTATGGCGCCACCGGAATTATTGCAGCCGAATGCCTTTACTGTTTCCCAAACGCTCTATTCATTCTTTATACCACTCTCTCCGCAGTCGATACACGATTGGATGAGGCGGCACAGAGTTTGGGGGCTTCAGCCCTGAAGACATTCTATAAAGTGACCCTGCCATCAGCCAAGTACGGCATTGCAAGTGCAGCGGCTCTCGTTTTTAATTTGACGATTACTGATTTTGGTGTCCCCGTGGTCATTGGTGGGAATTATAGTGTCCTGGCCACGGAGATCTACCAGCAGGTCATCGGGATGCAGCGGTTCGATCTCGGGGCGACCATCAGTGTCATCCTGCTTATCCCCTCCGTAGGGGCGTTCCTCCTCAACTACTATTTGACAAAAAAAAGTTACGCCCTGAT
>CAYMTD010000009.1:0-13939 GCA_964393245.1 uncultured Syntrophaceae bacterium | reverse complement strand
CTGACATTGCTGGCAGGATACATTGTTGAGAAGAAGAGGCCCAAAGGAGACCAGATTCTCTATACGCTGAGTGTGCTGCCAGCGGCCATTCCCGGGACCGTCATGGGTCTTGGATATATTCTGGCTTTTAACAAACCTTACTTTTTCATCTATGGCACCTTCTGGATCATCATCATCAATATCATCATTTGCAATTTCACCCTGGGCGTCCTCTCCAGCATTGCCAACCTGAAACAGATTGACAAATCGATTGAGGAGGCGGCAGTCAGCTTAGGGGCAAATCCGATCACGTCGTTTACCCGAGTTGTCTTCCCTCTGGCGAAAACCGCCTTCTTCTCCAATATAGCGTTTTTCTTCATGAGAGCCATGACGACCATCAGTGCGGTGATCTTTCTCATCTCGGCGAAGGTGAAGCTCGCCGCCATCGAGATTATCTTTCTCGACATCGATGGTCGGACCGCCAGTGCTAACGCCATGTGCACGATCATCATCGTCCTGGTCGTGGGGATGCTCGTGGCCATGCGGTTGATCACCGGAAGGGCGGGATTGAAGGGAATGGGAGCCACTTAACAAGAAAAAGTTCAAATTGCAAATTGTAAATTTCAAATTTCAAATGAATACAATTATTCAATCACCGATGACGCTCTTGCCGATGCATCTCCCCTCGGAGACTGTGTCGCAAATAAGAATTTGCAAGAAATGTCATGCTGAACTTGTTTCAGCATCTCAATGAAATCGATGAACTGCGAGACCCTGAAGCAAGTTCAGGGTGACAAAACAGTAGTCCCACCCCAGTTTGTCGGGGGAGAAGGCAGGGGTAAGAAGCGATGAGGTAGAATGGATGCCTGAGTTCCATTTAGAATCAGGGGTTCCCAAATATCTCCAGATTAGCCACTGGTTGCTGGAAATGATCCAGAAAGGCCGGTACGGCATCAACGATAAGCTGCCGTCGGAATCGAGGCTTTCCCAGCATTTCCACGTCAATCGGAACACGGTTCGCCAGGCCATTTCGGATCTGGTAGCCAAAGGCCTGGTGCTCAAGAAGAACGGGGTAGGTTCCTTTGTCATCGGGAAAACCTTCCAACCGGTGAAATATACCCTCCAGCATATCTCCAGCTTCACTGACGATATGATCCGGATGGGGATTGAGCCCCAGACCAAACTCATCCGAAAATCCGTGATCGAGGCTCCCCCTGAGGTGAGTGAAAAACTGATGCTGGGAAAGGAAAAGCTTGTTATCCTGACCGAACGCCTCCGTCTCGGAAACCGTATCCCCTTGGTCATCGAGAGAAGCTACCTCCCGCACAGGGAATACAAAGAGATCTTGAAGATGCGGCTCACCGGCTCGCTGTATCACCTCCTGACCAAGAAGTTTCATGTTGATCTCCATCGATCCATCCAGACCTTTCGAGCCATCGTCCTCTCCGGCAAGGACGCGAAACTCTTGGGCGTTCCGCCCCGTTCCCCGGGCATCTTTCTCGAAAGCATCATTTATGATTCTAAAAACATTCCGGTAGAAGTCCTTCACGCATTTCACCGGGGGGATAAATACGTTTTTGAGGTGGAGTCGGGCCGATATCGTTATGACTTGGGGGCGTTGAAAGGGTCTTGACATAAAAATTTTTTTCTGATACCTGTATAGATAGGTAGTTAGGCAAAAAGACGTTCGAGGTCAGAGGGGGGAGGTTTGAGGCTAAAAGATTTTGCCTCCGACCTAAAGCGGAGCAATCCTCCAACCTCAATCAAAAAAGGAGGAGGTTCTATGAGCGATCTCAAACGATATTTGGTACCGTGGATGGATCAGGTGAAGCCGTATGATACGGAGGATCTGCTGATTGCCTGGTCCCGGCCAGAGCTTAAACGGATGATGATTAATGAAAATCCTCTTCCCCCTTCGGAGAAGATCATCCAGGCCATTGTGGAGGCGGCGAAAATGGGACACCGCTATCCCGATAGTGGTCCCCGAATCCGCGCGAAGATTGCCAAACGCTATGATTTGGGTCCGGAGAATGTCTATATCAGCCACGGCTCTTCAGAGATCATTGACATGATCATGAGACTGTTTGTCACCCCCGGGGACGAGGTGGTCCTTCCCAATCCCACGTTCTCCCTTTACGGAATCCGGGCAAGGGCAGTGGGCGGCAAAGTGGTAGCCGTCGATATGACGCCCGACCTCCAGTATGATATCCCGGCGATGCTCCGTGCCATCACTCCCCGAACCAAAGTCATCATCATTTGTACGCCGAATAATCCTACGGGAGATTTCATTCCGGATGACGATCTGATGAAGATCGTCGAGCTTGGCATTCCCACCCTCATCGACGAAGCCTACCTGGAATACCATCCAGAGCATGAATCCAAAGCCTCATTGGTTCGAAAATACAATCACATCCTGGTGGCTCATACCTTCTCCAAGGCCTATGGGTTAGCAGGGATCCGGGCCGGGTATGTCCTGGCAGATGAACAGCTCATCCAGTATTTACGGAAGATTCAGATTCCATGGAACATCAGCCTCCTTTCGCTGGCGGCTGCGGATGCCGCGTTGGATGAAGAAGAGGAGTTGAAGCGGAAAGCAGCCTATAACAATGCGGGCGTGGAATATGTCTGCAAGGAACTCTCAAAAATTCCTGGGGTGAAACCTTACTATTCTCAGGGCAATTATGTGCTCATTGACGCTACCGATGCCGGAGTGACTGGGAAGGCGATTGTGGAATACGTCTTTGAAAAAGATGGCATCATGTTGAAGCATTTTGCGCCGCTTCATGGAAGGGAAGGCTTCTTCCGGATCAGCCTCGGGACCCATGAGGAAAATTCCCTCTGCGTGCAATCCATTAAACGGTTCTTTGCAAATCGAAAAAAGGAGGAGAAGAAATAATGAGGAAAACGCCCTTTGAACGTTTGATGGAGACGCACCCCGGGTTGGAGATCTGGTGGGACTCCTCCCCTTTGATTTATTCGACCTGGTCAGAAGGACTGTTGAAGAAAGCCCCCCAGGACCGAGCGGCAGAGCTTCGAGAGCAACTGAAGAGGCTTTACGATCCCGAGCATCCTGAATTGGCCCTCTTTCGGGGAGTGACCACCAATCCCCCTCTCTCGCTCCAGGTCATCAAGGCACGGGAGTCCTTTGTGGCTCAGATTGTGGACGATCTCATCGACAAGAATCCCTGTGTGGACAAGGAATCTCTTTTCTGGATGACCTACAAAGAGATTGTTCGACGGGGGGCTGAAATGTATCTGGGAGTTTTTCAGCGCTCTCGATATCGCTATGGGTATCTCTCGGGTCAGGTGGATCCGAGAGCCCTCACCGACAAGGAGAAGATGATTGCTCAGGCTTTGGAGCTTGCCAGCCTCAGTCCGAATGTGATGATCAAGGTTCCGGGCTCGAAGCAAGGATATGAAGTCATCAAGATCCTTACCTCCAAGGGCATTTCAACGAACAATACCCTGACGTTTGTCCTGCCCCAACTGATGGCCTGTGCCAAGGCGGTCCAGGAAGGGTTGGAGATTGCGAAACGGAACGGCGTGGATCTCTCGCGCTGGCGATCGGTGATCACCCATATGACCGCACGCTATGGCGACCTGGGAGATCTGAGAAAGGAAGCGGATGCTTTAAGGATAGACCTCCAAGAGTCGGATGTCCGGTGGGCCGAGTTAGCTATCTTTAAAAAGGCCTATCGGCTGGTGAAGGAAAGAGGTTATTCGAGCAAGATGTTGATCTGCTCCATGAGGATCAGTCCAATCCTCAACGGGAAGAAGCATTGCTGGCATCTGGAAAAATTGGCTGGGGGGGATATTGTTTTCACGTGCCCCCCTTCTTTCATCGAAGGCGTCATGGACTCTCTCGATGGAGTTGAGTTTCGATCCCAAATCGATGAGGAGGTTCCAAAGGCAGTTTTGGATAAATTGTCGCAAATCCCTTATTTTGAGAAGGCTTATCATGAGGATGGGTTAACACCGGATGAATTCAACACTCACCCCGCACTGGTCGCCACGGCCAGCGAGTTTTCAAAGGCCACAGAGGGAATGGTCGATTTTGTTGCCAAACGACTGGCGGCGAAATGCGGTTAAGTCCAACCCCGCTTTGCCTCTTTCTTAAGGCGGGATTTGAAATGGCAGGGAGGCTGAGATGATCATCGGGGTTCCGAAGGAGATCAAGAATGGTGAGAAAAGGGTGTCGATGACCCCTCAAGGCGCGGACGCATTGGTTGCCCACCGTCACCGCGTCCTGGTGGAGAGAGGGGCAGGGGAGGGCAGCGGTTTTTCGGACCATGAATACGAGAAGGCTGGGGCGTTAATCATTGAGAGGAAAGAAGAGATCTGGGAAGAAGCCCAAATGATCGTTAAAGTGAAGGAACCACTGGACTCAGAATTTCCTTTGATGAGACGTGGC
The DNA here is from genome assembly GCA_964393245.1 of uncultured Syntrophaceae bacterium. Classification (GTDB taxonomy): domain Bacteria; phylum Desulfobacterota; class BSN033; order BSN033; family UBA1163; genus CAYMJV01. The sequence goes on along the minus strand of CAYMTD010000009.1, from coordinate 9,549 downwards.
CAACTCCTTTTCACCTTCCTTCACCTGGCCGCAGACGAAACCCTCACGAAGAGGTTGTTGGAACGTCGGATCATCGGGATCGGTTACGAAACCGTTCAGGAAGCGAACGGCTCCCTTCCTCTCCTCCGTCCGATGAGTGAAATCGCCGGGCGAGCTTCCATCCTCGCAGGCGGAATGTGCCTGGAAACGGCCCACGGAGGAAGAGGAGTTCTTCTCTGTGGGGCATCAGGTGTCCCCTCTGCGAAGGTGGTGATCCTCGGCGCTGGGGTTGCTGGATCCAATGCCTGCAAAGTGGCGGTAGGCATTGGGGCACGAGTCAGCATTCTCGACATTCAACCGGAACGACTTAGTTATCTGCACGATATTACACAGGGTCACATCACCACATTCGTTTCCAATCGGATGACGGTCGGCGAGGAGATCAGCGACGCCGATCTGGTCATTGGAGCCGTTCTCATTCCCGGTGCTCAGGCGCCAAAACTGGTGACCCGGCAGATGCTCAAGAGGATGCGGAAAGGTTCTGCCGTTGTAGATATTTCGGTTGATCAAGGAGGGTGTTTCGAGACAACCCATCCCACCACCCATCAAAACCCGACCTATATCGAGGAAGGGATCGTCCACTACTGCGTCGCCAACATCCCTGGAGCCTATCCACGGACGTCCACCTTAGCTCTTACGAATGCCACCTTTCCTTACATCCTCCAGGTTGCAGACAAGGGCTATGAAAAGGCGATGGAAGAGAATCAAGCCCTGAGAAGGGGCCTTAACGTCATTGACGGGCAACTGGTCTGTTCTGGGGTTGCTGAAAGTTTTGGCCTGACCTGCGCCCCCAATCCCTTTGACAAATCGTGAAATCTTCAGAACTGAAGGTCTCAAGTCATCCCTTCCTTGAAAATTCGGGTCCATTATGCTAAACCATTCCTACCTTCCTAATTTCTTAATGAAGATGGTTCCCACTTCCTCAACAGATAGTGGCCGGGTGAGTTGAAAAGGAAAAGGCTCATCATCGCTATTGATGGTCCTTCGGGTGCCGGCAAAAGCACGGTAGCAAAGGCTCTGGCCGAGCGCTTAGGATATCTTTATATCGATACGGGAGCCATGTATCGAGCCACGGCGTTGAAAATGAAGGAGAAGGCTCTGGCTGCGGGAGATGAGTCCGAGCTCTCCGCTCTGGTTTCTTCCCTTGAGATCACCTTCGTCGGTGGGAGGAGAGGGACCACTGTCCTCTGTGAAGGGAAGGATGTAACAGAAGCGATTCGCTCTCCTGAAATCAGCCGTCTTGCTTCAGATATTTCAAGAAAAAAGGTTGTGAGAGAAGCTCTGGTTAAGAGGCAGAGGGAGCTGGGAAGAGGGGGTGGGGTCGTCTTGGAAGGGAGAGATATTGGAACCGTTGTCTTTCCCGATGCAGAGGTGAAGTTCTACCTTGATGCCGATGCGGAGGAAAGAGGAAGGAGAAGGTTTAAAGAGCTGATTGAAAAAGGGATGGAGGTCGATCTTAACGACACGCTTGAGGAAGTGAGAAAAAGGGACCATAATGACATGAGTCGGGGTATTTCTCCTCTCAAAAAGGCGGAAGACGCCCTTTTGGTCGATTCGACAGGACGCTCTGTTGAAGAGATCGTAGAAGAGATGTTTCAAGAAGTGATGGCCAGACAGAGGAAAGATGAAACTCTACATCGCTAAATCAGCCGGGTTTTGTTTCGGGGTCAAGCGAGCCATGGAAATGGCCCTCAAGGCCGCCACGAAGAATTCTGGACAGCTCTACACCTTGGGACCTCTGATCCATAACCCCCAGGCCGTAGAGCATTTGAAATCTTTGGGCATCAAGGTGAAAGACCGTGTTGAGAAGATACCCGGCGGAACGGTGATTTTTCGATCGCATGGGGTCTCCTTGGAAGAATTGAAACGGGCAAAAGAGAAGAGGTTGCACATCATCGACGCCACGTGTCCCATTGTAAAACGGGCTCAGTTCTTTGCAAAATACCTTCATCGCCATGGATACAATCTACTGATTGTTGGAGAAGCGCATCATCCCGAAGTGGAGGCCATCAAGAGCTATCTTGATCAGGGCGTGGTGGTGGACGATGTGAAACGGATTCAGAAACTGGGTCCGTGGGAAAAGCTGGGGATCATCGCTCAAACGACACAGTCTGTTGGCCTTTTCAAGGAGATCGTCGCTGCCTGTCTCGAAAAGGCCAGGGAGGTGAGGGTATTTAACACCATCTGCCATGCCACCATGACTCGTCAAAAGGAGGCATTGGAGATTTCGAGGAAAGTGGAATGTATGATCGTGGTGGGGGGCTACAACAGCGGGAATACTCAGAGACTGGCGGCAATCTGTAGGGGAGTCCAACCCCGAACGTATCATATCGAAACGGCAAAGGAAATCGACCCGAGATGGCTGGCTAAGAAAGAAAGGGTCGGGTTGACCGCGGGAGCTTCCACGCCCTCCTGGATCATTAAACAGGTGGAAGGGGAGCTTCGTCGCCTTAAGGGTCTGTAATGATTGGATAATAAACGAGACACCTGAGAAAACCAAAAATCCAAAAGATTTGTAATTTTCGGTGGATTGTGATATAACCTTCTCCGTCGCTACATGGACAACCCGCCGTGTTGTACCAAGAGGGGTAACCCTTTGGGAAAAAGATAGAGCCATCAACCCCGGATCCGGGGAAGGGGCGCGGTTACGAGGTCAAGACTTTATAGGTTAGAATATTGTCAGGAAAGGGGTTTTTGAATGGTTAAGGAAAATTTTACTCCTGCCGAAGAAGAGAAAGCAGGAGGTCCCGCCGCGGGAGAAAAGGTAGTCAAGGAGTTCCGTCCAAGAGAAGAGCACGAAGATTTTAAGAATATGTACGAAGATAGTCTCAGGAGTATTGAGGAAGGGCAGATCTTAAGGGGAACGGTGATTGAGATCACTCCGGATCATGTGACGGTGGATGTGGGATATAAGTCTGAAGGCCAGATCCCCATGCAGGAATTTCTGAAGCGGAGTCGGAAGGTCGACGTGAAGGTTGGAGACAAAATCGAGGTCATGATAGAAAAGAAGGATAGCGAAGAGGGGTTACTGATCTTGTCAAAAGAGAAAGCCGAGAAGGTGACCATATGGAGAGACGTGAGCCGTTCCTGCAGGGAAGGGGAGATCATGGAAGGAGAGGTGATCTCTAAAGTGAAGGGTGGGCTCTCGGTTGATATCGGCGGGGTCTATGCGTTCCTTCCCGGATCTCAAATCGATTTGAAACCGGTTCGGAATCTCGATTCCTTGATTGGCCAACGACTAAAATTTAAGGTGATTAAGTTCAACAGGAAACGGAATAACATTGTCCTCTCCCGACGCACGCTTCTCGAAGAAGAGCGGAAACAGCTCAGAGAGGAGACCTTAAAGAACCTCAAGGAAGGTGAGATCGTCGAAGGGACCGTGAAAAACCTGACCGACTATGGTGCCTTTGTCGACCTGGGAGGGATTGATGGCCTTCTTCATATCACCGATATCGCCTGGGGCAGGATCGGGCATCCCTCTGAAAGACTTTCGGTAGGTGACCAGATAAAAGTAAAGGTACTTCATTACGATCGGGAAAAAGAAAAAGTTTCATTGGGCTTGAAACAGGCCCTGCCCGATCCGTGGGAGACGGTACAGGAAAAGTATCCAGTCGGAACCCGGATAAAGGGAAGAGTCGTCAACATCACCGATTACGGCGTCTTCGTAGAGTTAGAAGAGGGAATCGAAGGACTCATCCACGTCTCCGAGTTGACTTGGAGCAAGAAGATGAGGCATCCGTCCAAAATTGTCCACATCGGCGATACAGTGGAAGTGATGGTTCTGGATTGCGACCCGACCAAACGACGGATCTCTCTGGGCATGAAACAGACCGAACCGAATCCATGGATTCTAATCGAAGAAAGATATCCCGTCGGGACAAAGGTGGTCGGTAGGGTCAAAAGCATCACCGATTTCGGTATCTTCATTGGATTTGAAGAAGGGGTGGACGGATTGGTCCACGTCTCTGAGATGTCATGGACGAAAAAGATCAAACATCCCAGCGAGCTCTATAAGAAGGGACAGGAAGTAGAGGCGGTGGTCCTCAACATCGATCCAAAAAACGAACGCTTCTCCCTTGGGATCAAACAACTGACGCCCGATCCCTGGAGGGAGGTGGGCAGGCGATATCGAAAGGGAGAGGTGGTGAGAGGGAAGGTGACCAATGTGACCGATTTCGGGGCGTTTGTTGAACTGGAGGAGGGGATTGAAGGATTGGTTCATGTTTCCGAAATCAGCCGAGAGAAGGTTGAGAGGCCTTCCGATGTGCTCAGGGTCGGGGATACCGTCTCCGCGGTTGTCCTGCATATGGACCCACACGATCGGAGGATTGGACTCAGCATGAAGGGGGTCGCAGAGAAAGTCGAAAAGGCCGAGATTGAAAAGTACATCTCCAACCAGGGTCCTTCTGCGTCCACTCTGGGGGAGCTGATACAGGAAGAGATGGAACGGCGGGGTGGGCTGAACAAAAAGGAAGAGGAGTAAACGGGCTTCATACCCTTGGCCCTGCGACAAAGAATATCCTTGAGGGGTTGCGATTTTTTGCAACCCCTTTTTTCATCTCTTTGTAAGCTGGAGGGATTTCCCCGTGAGATTTTTTAACTCGGATTTGCCTTCTTCACATAGATGTCTTTCACAATGTCCCTATCCAGGGCAAGAGTCGTCTCTCCAATCTGCAAGACATGGGAGGGGTTCTTTTGGTGCATCCGGACAACACTCCCCGGAACGATCCCGAGGGTGCTGAGCCGGTCGAGCCTCTGATGGGATCTGGGAGCGATGAAGACGATTCGGCCCTCCTCACCCAGACCCAGTTCCTCAAGAGGAATGACGAGAGGTTTCATCTCTTTCTTAAACTTCGCGCAGCACTCCCCTCTCGGGATTGGCTTCCCGTGGATACAAGTGGGGGGATGGCCGAGGAAGGTGCAGACGCTCTCCGTCACGCTCGGGCTTAGGATGTGTTCCAGTTTACAGGCCTCTTCTTCCACCTCCCCTTCGGACATCTCAAAGATTTCAGAAAGGAGCCTCTCCGTCAAACGGTGGCGGCGAATAATCTCACGGGCCTTCTCCTCTCCGCGCTCTCTGAGCACGACCCGATTCCCGTCCACATGAAAAAGATCATCTTTAATCATCAGGCGGAGGATCGATCTTGCTTCCACATCTGGAGTGGTTTCAAGGAGTTGATCCAGATCGGAGACTCCTTTCTCCCTCAGAGTCCAGATTAGTTCGAGGAGTTCATCGACCCTCTCCTCTTCGACCCGTTCGGTTACTCCCCACATCCTCCGATGGGGACCTCTCCTCCTTTCAAATTCTTCTCTCATGATCTCACCTTTCTTTTCCAAAAGGATTTAACGAAATCGACGATGGCCGATCGTTCTTTAAACGAATATCCGCAGTGGGGACAGCAGATCAGGTTGCAATTTTTTGCAAGCAGACACCCTCTGCACTTCATTGCTCCCTCAACGAATTCCTTACCACAGAGAGGACACCGGTAAGTTGTAGATGTCGTCATGACAAAGGCCGCTCCAGTTTCAAACCTCAAACTTCAAACTTCAAACCTAAAGCCACAAACCTTTTGTTAGATTCCTATCCATTTCAAAAGAAAATTTAGCATCCCGCCCACGCCAAAGGCAACGGGCAAGATGACCGCCGACATCCAGAGGGTCTTCTTCCATCCCCTTTCCTTGATCATCATAAAGAATTGCGCAATGCAGGGAATGAAGAGGGTGATCGTCACGAGGCTGACCAAAATCTGATGGGAATCGAGCTGTCCATCCCTGGCCAGAACATAGAGACCGGCTGCACCGTAGTCCCTCCGGAGAAAACCGATGATAAAGGCCTCCGTCGTTTTGGCAGGAAGGCCCAAAAAGGAGACGATCAATGGCGTCGTCAGTCGTTCCAGAAGGATCAGCCCCTTTGTCTTGTCAAGAACAAAAAGAATGAAGGTGCCCAGAATGAACAGGGGAACCGCTTCCTTCAGGTACCATTCGATTCGGGCCAACGTTTTCACCGCAATATTTGAGAATTGAGGGATCCTCAGAGGTGGAATCTCAAGGATGAAATCCGAACCTTCGCCCGGAAGGACCAAGGCAGCCAGATAGCCGACGACCACCAGAATCACAGCGAGTAGAACGATCCAGATCAAAAAATAAATGGCCGGCAGCCCTGCGAACATTCCCAGGATGACTCCAAGCTGAGCGGAACAGGGGACGCCCAAAGCGAGGAGAAGGGTGACGATCGTTCTGTCCTTTTCTGTATCGAGTATCCGAGTGGTCATCGTGGCCATGGTGTCGCATCCGAGCCCTAAAACCATCGGCAAGACGGCCTTGCCATTCAGCCCCATCTTTTTGAAGATTTTGTTGGTCATCACGGCCAATCTGGGGAGATACCCGGAATCCTCCATCAGCCCAAAAATGAGAAAGAAACAACCCACAATTGGCAGGACGATGGCGATGGCGTACGTGAGCGCCATGGTGAGAACCCCGTAAGGGCCGATAAGGAATTCCTGAAGAATTGGAATGAGGAGAAAGCGATGAACCACATAGGTGATTGGCGGGAGAAGCCATTTTCCAAAGACAGTTTCCTCCAGAAATTGGACACTCGTTTGAGCTCCAAATACTCCAACAAATTCATACGTGACCCACAGGACCAGAAGAAGGATCGGAATTCCCCAAAAAGGATGAATGGAAAGGTTTCCCAAAAATGTGGAGAGGCTTTGAGGGGCTTCTTTCTCACTTTTCATGACTTCGGAGAGAAGGTCAGCTACTTTCCGAAGCCTGGTCTGATTGATCAAGGAGCCGATGGGCTCAGCAAAAACCGCCTGGGTTTCCTGATGGATTTTTTCGATCTGGAGAATGTCTGCTGGTGAAAGATTCTTGTGGAGCCATTTGGCCAGGCTTTCGTCTCCGGCAAGAAGCATCAGGGCCAGGGAGCGTTTGGAGATGGGAGCCTCGGGGAGAAGAGCAGTGATCCGTGAAACACCCTTTTCAATCGCTTCCGGATAGTCTATAGAAATGGACGGGGGAGGGTTGACGTTAAGATTTTCCTTGATCTGCTCCACGCCTTTTCGCCTGGTGGCTACGGTTTTGAAAACGGGACCCCCAAAAATTTTGGAAAGGACGGGGGCCCGAATCTCAATGCCCCGGCTCTTCGCCTCATCCCACATGTTCAAAATGAGTGTAAAAGGAAGACCCATTTCTAACAGCTGGAGGGAGATGAGAAGACCCCGACGGAGGTTCTTGGCATCGATCACTTGAAGCAAATGCCGTTGGGGTTCGTTGAGAAGGATGTCTCGGGTGACCCTCTCATCTTCTGACATCGGGATAAGGGAGTTGATCCCTGGGGTATCAACGACCTGAAACTTTTTCCCATGGACTGCCATCGTTCCCGTAGCCACTTCGACGGTCGTCCCTGGATAATTGGAGACGGTGACATATTTACCGGTGAGGTAATTAAAGATGACGGATTTTCCCACATTCGGATTCCCAATGAGAATGACCTTCTCTTTGGGGGACTCCATGGGTTTGGCCTCTTTTTTCGCGCAACACTCCATCGATTATCTTTTCCCCTTAGAAATTTCCTTTTTCAATTGACAATCGCGACATCGCCCATAAAGTTCCATCCGATGGTGTAGGATCTTGAAACGGTATCGCCGGGCAATGCCATTTTGAAGTGTTTCGAGAGCTTCGTCCTCGAATTCAACAACCTTTCCGCACTCGAGGCAGATCAAGTGATCATGGTGGCTCTTTCCTTCCGTAGGCTCGTACTGCGTCTCTCCATCCGCAAATTTTCTTTGCGCCGCCAAGCCGAGACGGGTGAAAAGCTTCAGGGTTCGGTAAACGGTCGTATAGCCAATCTTGGGATCGACCTTAGCCACCTGGGCATAGATCTGAGCCAGCTTCTTATGGCCCGAGGAATGGAGAAAAACATCAAGGATCTCTTCCCTCTGTTTGGTCGCTTTTAGTCCTTTTCCGGAAATCCGTGCCTTGAAGAGGTTGGTCGTCATTGGGCGGCCCCTTTTTGAAATTGAAATTCAATTTCATTATAGCGCCTTTCGTCTGATTTGTCAAAAAGGGCGAAACATGGTAAACTAAATTAAAGAAGCAGCGAGATCATGGAGGCGCCCGTGGGAAAAGAGCCTTCTATTTACGAAAAGATCGTCACCCATAATGATTTTGACGGATTGGTCAGTGCAGCCCTTTGTGCGTGGGCCTTGAAAGTCGATCGGATTCGTTTCGCTGGACCCCTGACGATCACCCGGTCGCAAATGACCATCACCGATAGGGACGTGGTCTGCGATCTTCCCTATCCGCTGGAGTGCGGGCTTTGGTTCGACCATCATGAAGGAAACCTCCAAGAGTTGGAATTGAGAAAGATTGATCCAGCCTCCATCCCTGGCCGATTCGATCTGAAACCGAGCTGCAGCCGGGTGGTCTATGAATATTTTTCTGAGAGAATGGAGCTTCCTTCTTACTTTCTCAAGGCAGTGGAAGAAGCAGACATCATCGACAGCTTTTCTTACGCGTCCTTGGAAGAATGGAGGAAAGAGACCCCTGGGAAGGCGATCGATCAGACCCTGAAGATTCGCTTTTCCTCTTCCGAGGATCAAGCCGCCTACATGAGAAACGTGGTCCAGCAGTTGAGGGATCGTCCCTTGGAAGAGGTTTCTGACCTCCCGTTTGTCCAAAAGCGCCTGAAGCAGTATCGGGAAGAAGAAGAACGCATGCGCCGGATCATTGACCATTCTTCCTCCTTCTTGGAACAGGATGCTTCGAAAGAGATGATCGTCATTGATCTCACCTCCTATCAGCGCAGACCTCACCTGATCAAGAACCTGGCATTCCTCATCTACCCACAGGCTTTAGGAGTCCTGGAGGTCTATAACCTCCTCGATCGAGGGGTCAAGAGCAATCACCTCGGTTTTTCCATGTCGCTTTCCATCAATGGGAATAAGAAGGGTGGCGGAAAGAATATCGGGGAGATCATGCGAACGCTGAGCATTGGAGACGGCCATCCCGGGGCCGCTTCGGGGACGGTTCGTTGCAGCTCGAAGCAGGAGATGTTGAAAAAAAAGAGAGAAATATTGAATCAGATCTTTAAACTCTGGGCTGCCCAGTAGCCATGCCGGTCTCCGCCCAATGTAGGTGCAAGCTTCAGCTTGTATCCATCTCAAATTTCATTGACACCCCCTTGAGGATTTTGTAAATTTCTCTTGAGAATTACCCTCCTTCGTGTAGGCGGGGAAAGGGGCTTTTGAGAGTGAAAGTCAACGCTGAAAAGAGATTATTCTGGTTTTTGAAGGAAGGGGCCGAGCTTGACCTTTCGAACAAAACTCACCTGGATCTATACATCAAGCAGACCCTCTCGAAAGGAAAGACTTCCGATATCAAAAGGCTCCTTGGAATAGTAAAGCTTTCTGACTTTGTTGAATCTTTTGGCCGCATTAAGAATTTCCTTCCTAAAGAAGTCAGGGCATTCTGGGAGGAATGGCTTGGAAATCTTGACCCGTCTCCAAA
>CAYMTD010000008.1:0-20148 GCA_964393245.1 uncultured Syntrophaceae bacterium | reverse complement strand
AAGAAAACCCAGAAAAAGAATTCTACTGGCCAATTTCCCTTCTTTGTAAAGAAATTCCACAAAGAGTGAATGAGGGCGGAAACCAGAATGAGGAGAATGCTGATCGGTGTCAAGGTATTCTTAGTCCGTGCGGGTTCTGGGAGAAATACCAGTAGAAAGCTGTGATCACCATGGCATGGTCGATGTCGCCATTTTGAATCAATTTCGGGACATCCAGCAGCGGGACGAGTACGACCTCGATATCCTCCGCTTGGTCAGGCGTGGGCTCTCTGATTTTGGTTACAGGGTGAGCGATGAAGGTACAGCACCGATTGCTAAAGACGGCGGGATTGGGATTGACAACACCGATCTGGACTAAAGCCTCTGCCTGATACCCCGTCTCCTCCAATAATTCCCGGGCAGCAGCGCTTTCAGGAGTATCACCCGAATCGACCAATCCGCCGGGTATTTCAAGGGTCACCTTTCTTGCGCCATGCCGGTATTGCCTAATCATCACTACTTGATGATCAGAGGTCAGAGGAATCACGTTGATCCAGTCTTCTGATTCAATAATGTGAAAGTCATGTTCAGTTCCCGTGCGCGGAGAGACAGCCGTATCCGTCCGTATGGAGAAGACACGAAAGGAGCCTCTCGGTCTGGACCGAATGCATGACCAGGGTTTGATCATCATTTACTCCTTATTTCTAAATGGCGTCATTATATTTGGGTTTTAGGAATTTATCAAATCCAGCCGAGTAAAAATGCTTGACAATCCCTAAAAAACCAGGTACGGAATAGGTCAGACCTATTATAAAAAGGAGGGAATCATGAGCGGGTATCACAAACGGGATTTTGAGCCTTTCCCTGTTCATACTCTGAAAAGACTTGAACGTCCGACGACCAAAATCCAAGACGATCAAGTCAAAAGGGTGGATGAACGAGAAAGCGGTTTTAACAAGGCCCTCAGGGGTGACTATGGGCCGCATCTTCAGAAAGAGAGAGCACGATTTGTTACGAAACATCCTATCTCTGGTGCTCTTTCGTGGATGACGGCCTATCTGAGAGACGTGGTGGACGGATTGGTGGCAAGCCAGAAGGCTCCCCTTCCGGAAGATCCGGCCTTGTTGTCCCGTCATATCAAAGAACTGGCCTACTTTCTTAGAGTGGATGCTGTCGGAATCTGCAAACTTCCTCCCTATGCGGTATATACAAATAGTTACCCTAACGGCGACCCTGTCGAACTAAACCATAAATATGCAATTGGTGTCCTGATCGACCAGGACTGGAGGACGGCAGAGGCCTTTACTGGCCACGACTGGATCAGCAACGCGATGAGTTTCCTGGCCTATTCCAGGTCCGGGTTCATCGCTTGTATCATTGCGGATTATATTCGCAGGCTTGGATATCCTGCCAGGGCCCACCATGCGAGAAACTATCAGGTCGTCGTCCCCCCCATCCTCCTCTGGGCAGGTCTGGGAGAGATGTGTAGGATTGGTGACTGCGTTCTTCATCCGTTTCTTGGACCTCGGTTTAAGGCTGCGGTCGTAACGACTGACCTTCCACTTCTTCCCGATAAACCGATTGATTTTGGATTGCAGGATTTTTGCTCAAAGTGCAAAAAGTGTGCTCGGGAATGCCCCTCCGGTGCCCTGAGTCTTGGCGATAAAGTGATATTTAATGGATACGAACGGTGGCCTTCGGACGTTGAGAAGTGCACTAAGATGCGGGTTGGGAATCCGAAAGGGTCAGGATGTGGTACCTGTATCAAGGTCTGTCCGGCGAATAAACCTTACACTCTTTTTCACCGCGCTGTCGGCTGGGCGGTGAGACACTCTTCATTCGCAAGAAGCATTGCTGTCCGGGCGGACGATCTTCTGGGGTATGGGAAGCCTAAGCCTGAAAATAAGTGGTGGTTTGACCTGGAAGATGTGGACGGAGTACTTAGAATTCCCACTTCCAAGTTAGATTCAGGAGATGTGAATTGACCGAGAGTATGATGTTCAAACCACTGGATAAGAAACGTTATTTTGAGCAGATCGCCCATCTGATCCGCGAAAGAATTCTTCGTGAAAATCTCAAAAAGGGCTATAAGCTTCCAACGGAACAACAGCTGGCCAGTGAGCTCAATGTAAGCCGCTCGGTTGTGCGGGAGGCTTTAAGAATCCTCGATGTGATGGGGTATGTCACCATTAAGAAAGGACCCCAAGGCGGGATTTTTGTCAGTAATTTATATCATAAGCCCATCACCGATTCGATCAGGCAGCTGGCAACGAATGGTCATATCACCGTGGATCACCTCTTTGATGTGCGCTTGCAAATCGAGCCTTTTATTGCAAGTGAAGCTGCACAACATGCAAAAAAGCGCGATCTGAAAAAACTATTTGCATTGATTGAGGATGCCTCCCTTCATATCGATGATGCGGCCTATCTCAAGAAGAAGAATATAGAGTTTCATCTTCTTCTTGCGGAGGCTTCGGGAAATCCTGTGCTGGCCATCTTGATGAAATCGGTTACCGAGATCCTCAAGGAGATCGCCTATCATTTTTTGGACCCTTCTTTTGAGAGAGAGATTTTTCAGGTTCACAAAGAGATCCTGAATACTCTCATCCAGAGAAAGGCGAATGAGGCTAAGAAACTCGTTAAAGAAGACATTATTTTTGTAAAAAGGAGTCTGGGAAAATCCTTGGAAAGGAGGGAAAAGCGGAATAAATGAAGTATCGACAAGACGAGTCATTTTTCTTGAGAAACGAGGAAAAAGAAGAGGGAGTTCAGAGTTTTCCTACCAGCTTCAACATCAGAAAGGAGGTATAAAAATGAGAAGACATTTTTTCATCTTATCCGTACTATTTTTGATCGTTCTCCTCGCCACAGGTAAGTTATCCTATAGCCAATCGTCAAAACCTATCGAATTGAAACTATCCCATTTCATGTCACCGATGCATAATCTCCACGTCGACGTGTTTGCTCCCTTCGCCAAGGAACTCGAAGAACGAACCAAAGGAAGGGTGAAAATTACTATCTATCCGGGGGAAGCTCTGGGCAAAGCTAAGGATCATTATGATATGGTCGTGCACGGCATTACGGATATTGCCATATTCATCCACGGATATACAGCGGGCCGATTTCCATTAACCTCTGTGATAGAACTTCCTATTGGAGTCCCTTCAGCTAAAGTCGGAAGTCGGGTCATGTGGGAACTTTATGATAAATACCTGAAGTCAGAACATCCTGGTATCAAGCTTCTCACTCTCTGGACCCATGGGCCCGGTCAGATTCACATGACCAAAAAACCGGTCAAAACGTTGGAAGATATTAAGGGGTTGAGGATAAGGAGCCCTGGTCCTCAGCAGACAGCACTTCTCAGAGAGTTAGGAATCTCCCCGCTCACCATACCTATCCCAGAGCTCTACGATTCTCTCCGAAGGGGAATGGCAGATGGTGCGGTGGTCCCGTTCTCTGTCGTCGTCGATTTTAAGCTTTTCGAGTTGATCAAGTATCACACCGTGGTCAATCTTTATGTTATGAGCATGGGCCTTGCAATGAACCCGAAAACATGGGAGAGTCTTCCACCTGATGTTCAGAAGATTGTCGAAGATCTCAGCGGCCCTCGAATGTCGGAGATCGCGGGCGCTTCCTATGACAAATACGATCAACTTGGAATAGAGGCTGCTAAGAAAGTGAAGTCAGAGATCTACACAATTCCACCAGAAGAAAACAGGAGATGGCTGGACAAAATTAAACCTCTCAATGACAAATGGGTTGTGGATATGGAAGCAAAAGGTCTACCAGGCAGGAAGATTTTTGAAGAAGCCCGTCAATTGGTTGAAAAATATTCCAAGTAACCACATCTCACCCCCTATTCCCTTTTGCTCAATGGGGAATAGGGGAATTTTAGAATAGGGAGCGATCGAATTTGCTGAGTAAAAAGATTGATACATTTAAGAAGGTGATGGCCTTGGAAGAGGTTGAGGAAGTACCCGCCATCCCCACCGTAAGCCGATGGGTGGCAAGATTTTCAGGGGTTCCTCTAAAAGAACTCCTTTTTAATCCAGAGGCTATGGTAATGGCTCAAATCAAGGCCCAGGAGGCCATTGGATATGACGCCCTCTTTACCTATTATGATGGCCTCTACATTCCGCAGGCATTTGGATGTCCCCTTGTCTTCCTCTCTTCGGGCCCGGATGTGTCTCCTCTCGACATCAATAGTGAAGAGGATGTGAAGGCGCTCCCTATGCCAAATATCCGAAGAGATGGAAGGCTTCCCCTCATATTAGATTTTGCAGAGCGACTCGTCCGATTCCCTAAAAGAGAGGTTCCGGTATTGGCGCTTTTTGAAGGCCCCTTTACCACTTCTGCTCGAATCCTCGGTACAGAAAAGATGATGAGAGGCCTGATGAAAAATAGGCCGATGGTTGAGAGAATGTTGGAAAAGGTTGGGCAACTCCTTTCGGATTTTGGTCGGGCCCTCTTCGAGATCGGGATCGATGGATTGATCATTGCTGACCCTGTAGGTTCCTCAACCATGATCTCCTCAAAGTTTTACAGAGAATTTGTTCTTCCCCCTCTCCAACAGTTGATTGTAGACTTTAAGGGTCCGGTCATCCTTCATGTATGCGGTGATACTCAGCCCATTCTCACTCTGATGGTGGAGACCGGAGCAAAGATCCTCAGCCTCGATCAGTGTATGGACCTCAGCCTGGCAAGACAAACCGTGGCAGGCCGTTGTGGAATCGGAGGAAATGTCGACCCCATAATCCTCCTTTCTGGGACACCTGAAGATGTGAGACGGGAGACCCTCAGATGTCTCGAACAAGGAGGAAAGAAAGGATATGTTCTAATGGCCGGGTGTGCTGTGCCCGCAGAAACACCCTTTGAAAATTTGAAGGCCATGATCGAGGCGGCGAGATGCCCATTCTGAAAACCTTTTGTTCACTCTATAACCCCCATAGTCATTGTGACACCAATGCCCGGTGTGAGGAATGTCGAAAATCGGCTCGCCAACCCGTCCGAAGTAGGGAATCTTGTCTCTTCATTTACGCCTTCTCGGAAGGAGAGGCGAAGTCTTCCCAGGTCATGGGGAGTTCAATTTAAAGCAGAGAGGAAACGAACTATGGAAAGAATGTTTGGTGTCATAAAAAGTATGAGTCGCTTTATGTACTGGATTGCCGCTGTCGCCATCGTATCCATTGTATTTCTCACCGCCACGGATGTGATCTTGAGAAGGTTCAGGATGCCCATCGACTGGACTTATGAGGTGGTTGTTCTCCTTGGTGCAATCGCTATTGGTTTCTCCATTCCCCAAACCACGTTAGACAGAGGACACGTTCTAATGGAATTCCTCACTGAAAAACTTCCTCGGGGGTGGCAAAAGATGTTCAATTTTATAACCCGATGTCTGGGAATGGCGATGTTTGCCATCTTCGGTTGGAGAATCTTCACTTTAGGAAATAATTTATGGAGGTCAGGACAGGTTTCCCCTGTCCTGCAAATGCCAGAATATCCTGTTGCCTATGGCATTGGGATTTGTTGTTTTATCGTGTGCATGGTTCTTTTTTATGACCTAATAGAAAAATTAGAGGGGGTGAAATCTTGAGCATCACGGCTATTGCCGTTTTAACCATCTTACTCCTGTTCATATTATTCCTCATGGGTCTGGAAATTGGTTTTTCCATGGCGGCAGCTGGCTTCATCGGGTATGCTGCGATCGTAGGTATTCAACCCGCCCTGAATCTCGTGGCCATGGATATATTCAGCGTCTTGTCATCCTATGGTTTCCTAGTCATTCCCCTCTTTGTCCTCATGGGTCAAATTGGAGCAAGTGCAGGAGTGTCCAGAAGCCTTTATGATTCCGCCTACAAATTCGTTGGACATATCCCTGGTGGACTTGCCATAGGAACGGTTGCAGCAGCGACTGCGTTCAAAGCGATATGCGGGTCATCTCCTGCCACGGCAGCCACCTTTGCTTCGATCGCCGTCCCTGAGATGGACAGGTATCAATATGATAAAAGGCTTTCCTGTGGCACCGTTGCCACTGTCGGGACCCTTGGAGTCATCATCCCTCCAAGCGTGACACTGATCATATACGGGATTCTCACAGAGACATCGATTGGGAAGTTGTTTTTGGCAGGACTCATTCCGGGTCTTTTAATCGCCCTATCATTTGTGATCACCCTATTTGGTTGGTGCAAAATTAATCCAAATCTGGGGCCGAAGGGAGAAAAATCAACATGGAGGGAGAGATTTGCTTCCCTTCCCTCTGTAGCCTGGGTCATTGTCGTTTTCATCCTGGTCGTGGGTGGTTTGATGATGGGATTTTTTACCCCAACAGAGGCCGGAAGCATGGGGGTATTTGCTGTACTCGTTCTCGTGGTGGCCAAAAGGGATATTAATTTAAAGGGCTTTATCAAATCAATCATGGACTCCCTGCGTATTGGCTGTATGATTCTCACTCTCCTCATAGGGGCCACAGTCCTCGGCCATTTTTTTGCAGTTACAAAAACACCCTACATCGTTTCAGAATGGTTGGGTTCTCTTCCGGTAGACCGAAGCATCATTATGATTATCATTATTTTTGTTTATCTCATTGGGGGGTCCTTCATTGAGGATCTGGCATTTCTGATCTTGGCGACTCCCATCTTTCTACCTATCGTTTTGAAGTTAGGCTACGATCCGGTATGGTTTGGGGTAATTGTCTGCGTCACCTGCATGATCGGGATTATCCTTCCACCTATGGCCATCAATGTTTTTGTGGTATCCGGGATCACAAAGCAATCGATTGGTACGGTTTATAAAGGGATCTATCCATTTCTTGCGGGGATGTGTACATGTCTGTTCATTCTGCTTTTCTTCCCCCAGATTTCGCTCTGGCTTCCAAATCTTTTAATGAAATGAGGGATTCGATGGATTCACTGCAATCCATAATGATTAGAAGATGGATGCAGGAGAGGCCCTTGCTTGGAGGATCTAAATTAGTGATATTGAAAATATAACAAATCTTACCTAATCCTCTGGGATTGGACCAATACCATCAATGAAAGGAGGAGGAATGGAAATCGTCAGAAGTACCTGTGGAATATGCTATGCTGGTTGTGGCATCCTCGTTCACATAGAGGACGGGAGACCTGTACAGATAGAAGGTGACCCTGAAAGCCCTGTAAACCGAGGGGTGCTATGCGAAAAAGCGATTTCCTCCCTTGAGTACCTTTTTCACCCTGAGCGATTGAGGTTTCCCCTCAAAAGAGCAGGAAGTCGAGGGAAGGGAGACTGGAAGAGAATTACGTGGAATGAGGCCCTTGAGACGATAGCAGAGAAACTGAAATCTTTGAAAGAGGGGTCAGCAGAGGAGTCTGTGGTCTTCATCCATGGAGCAGCGAAAGGTCTCCAAGATACATACCTGAGACGATTTGCAAATGTCTTTGGCTCGCCCAATGTTGCCTCCATGGGTCATGTCTGTTTTCTCCCACGGAAATTTGGATCCACAACAACCTTCGGCTATTATCCCAATGCCGATTACGACTATCCCCCTCAATGCATCGTCGTATGGGGATCCAATAAGGCAAAGATAGCTGAATTTCATAAAACCCTTGAGGCGGTGAACAGAGGCGTGAGACTTATCGTCATCGATCCGAGAAGGACGGAGCTTTCCCAGAGGGCAGATCTCTGGGTCCAGTTGCGTCCAGGCAGTGATCTTGCCCTTGCATTGGGGATGATTCACGTGATCATCAAAGAGGACGTCTATGACAAATCGTTTGTGAAGGAGTGGACTGTTGGGTTCGAAGATCTCAAGATACATATCGAAGATTATCCGCCGGAACGAGTTGAAGAGATCACCTGGGTAAACAGAGATTTGATTAAGAAGATGGCGAGGATGTACGCAACCCTAAGGCCTGCATTTATCCAAATGGGAAACGCCTTCGAGCATAACATCAACAGCTTTCAAACAGTCAGGGCTATCTCCATCCTGAAAGCAATTACGGGAAACCTCTCAGTTCCCGGCGGTGAAATCTTCCGGAGACCATTACCCATACACGATAGGTATGCGCCAGAGCTCTCACTGGATCATATGCTTCCTGATGAGAAAAAAAGGCTCCGGTTGGGAGCAAAGAGTAGTTTTGCACCCTTCTATCAGTTCGCACATCCTCCTGCTGTCATAAAGGCGATGCGAGAAAAAGAGCCTTACCCTATTCGAATGGCCTATATTCAGGGTGCAAATCCCCTCTTAACATACCCCAGTGCCAATGAGGTGTACAAAATCTTTATGGGTTTAGAATTCCTGGTGGTATCCGATCTCTTCATGACCCCCACGGCTGCCCTGGCTGATATCGTATTACCCTCGGCAAGTTACCTTGAGTTTGACAACATAGTGAACCCTCCTTACTACCCCATCGCCCAGGTTCAGCAGAGGGTGGCGGAATTGGACGAATGCTGGTCTGACTATAAAATACTGAATGAACTGGCCAAAAAGACAGGGATGAGTGAATATTTTTGGGATAATGAAAGGGACTTTTTGGATTTAGTCCTAAGGCCCACGGGGATATCCTTTAACGATTTCAGGAAGCAGGGCTCATTGATAGGGGAAAGGGAGTTTTATCATTATAAAGAAAAGGGTTTCAGCACACCTTCAGGGAAGGTGGAGATCTTCTCCGCCCAGCTCCTAAAGTGGGGCTTTGATCCACTTCCCATCTACCATGAACCCTGCGAGACGCCATATAGTAACCCTGGGTTAGCAAAGGAGTATCCCCTTATCTTTACGTCATGGAAATCTGAATACTACCGGCACTCCGGACAAAGGCAGATAAAGTCATTGCGGGACAAGCACCCTGAGCCCCTTGTATATATCAATCCAGAAACTGCTATTGAATTAGGGATTAATGAGGGGGACTGGGCACGGGTGGCCACAAAAAGGGGATCGATACGGCAAAAGGCAGCGCTTTCTGAGGGTATAGATCCAAGAGTGGTGGGCGTAGATTATGCATGGTGGTTCCCGGAGAGAGGCGTCGAGAACCTCTATGGATGGAGCGAATCAAATATCAACATCCTTACTGATGACAGTCCTCCCTATAGCAGGGAGCTGGGAACCCCCAACCTGAGAGGAATACTCTGCAGGGTATATAAAGAGGATTAATTTAGTGTTCTTAATACCCCTTCTGGTCATACGTTCGACGGCGTCAAACCCCGATTTTCAAATTGGGGTAATAGTTCGACAAGCATACCATCCTGAGCAGGGTCGAAGGAGAAGCGCCGCTCAGTATCAACCCTGAGCCTTCGGCCCGAGCGTTCGACTGAGCTCACGCCAAAGTCTCAGGCCGAGGGCATACCCCGGGCGCTTGTCCTGAGCGCAGTCGAAGGATCAGACCGGGGAGTCGAATGGGTTGATTTGGTGTTTTTGATATTCCTTCTTATGAGATGGTGAAGCTTTAAAATAGCACGGCATCCCTATGAAGTATGTGGCAAAATACGAATTTGGCGGCCATGCCTTACCCGGTCACATCCTAATGAACGTCCATTATGCCGGAAGATGAGATCATTATCATAAAAGCTAAGAGCGTTGTCCTTGGAACGGGCTCAGTATGAGACTCTATCCTGCATCAACCCCAGCATGGATGTTCAACACCCGCCTTTCACCAACCTGCGTTGGAGACGGCCGAATGATGGCCTTTTGTTCAGGCGCAGCGTTGGCAAGCATGAGGGTAACGTCTCGCTTTTAAGCTACTTAAAAGGAGAGGGGATCGACATCAAGAAGGACAGCGTCAAGCTCTGGGCCTATGAACATGAGCTATTCCCGAGAGGAAGAATTTACTATAATGAAGGAGCAGAGAATTCGATAAAAGGCCTCTAGGCCGCAGGTGATGAACTTTTTGGAGGGATACCGGGTTGCTGGCAAGAGGATTTTTAATCACCGGAAAGTTATCCACAGGGTGCTAGCTATGAGATTTTGCCCTTCGGGCCCCCCGCTCCACGTGAGGGCACTGGGCTAAAATCTCTCCCTGCCTGCCGGCAGGCAGGCCTGCCTACCGGTAGGCAGGCGCTCTCTACCCCCTATGGATGACTCAAACAAACTAACAAATCCATTATACGAGGAGGAAAAGAAGATGAAACGTTTAATTTTGATGATCGCAGTACTTATTTTTATAACCCTCACGGTCACACCATCATCAATGCCATCATCGAAGAAACTCATTCCGCTCTATACCCCTCCATCTGGTGGCACAGGATATATCCTGGGAGCAGGAATAGCCAGTGTGACGAAGAAACATCTGCCAGACCTTGAAGTAGTGGTTGAGGCCACTCCAGGAACAGTGGCAATGGTTAAGTTTCTCATGGAGCGGGAGAGTATGAAGAGGGAGGCCTTTGCCATCTTTGCTTGCGATGGTGCCTTTAATGCCGTCAAAGGCCAAAAGGAGTTTGCCGGTAAACCATTTCCCAATCTTCGAGCCGTCACTTTTCTATGGGGTGCTGATCTCTATTTAGTGGTCCCGACGAACTCTCCCATCAAATCCTACGCCGACATAAAGGGTAGGCGCGTGGGGATGGGAGGTGCTGGAAGTACCGTCGCCTTGACAGGCCTTTACCTATTGGAGCTCTCCGGTGTGAAACGGGAGGATTTTAAACCCTACTTTTTTGTTTATAAGGAGACGATTCAAGGGATCAAAGATGGAAGTCTCGATGCAGGCTTTTTGGCTGGTGGCTATCCCATCGCCTCCTATACGGAACTCTCTTTAACTCATAGTGTTCGAATTGTCCCTGTGGATGAAGAGATCATCAAGAAGGTGACGAGCGAGAACCCATACTACTACGGGGGATTGGTTAAGGCTAAATCTTACAAGGGCTTAGAGAACGACACTCCGATTGTCGGGTTTGCAGGTGGTCTTTTTACTCATGCCGGTGTTAGTACGGATCTGGTCTATCAAATCACAAAAAACCTCTACGAACACAGGGAGGAGTATTACCAAATTCATCTATCCGCCAAGGAGATGACCCCAGAAACGGCCCTGAAAGGAATTCCCATTCCTCTCCATCCAGGAGCGGAGAGGTACTTTAAAGAGATCGGTGTACTGAGGAAATGATGGCTCCCCGTCGTTCTCTTACCTTTCTCATTGCTGTGGCCATGGCGATCTTTCATCTCTACACAGCTGGCATGCGTCCGCTACCAGGCATACAGCAAAGGGCTGTCCATCTCTCATTCGCCTTGGCCTTGACCTTCCTTCTCTTCCCTTTTAAAGGCCGGACGAGTGGTGAAAAAGTGAGCACTGATGAAGGCCGTTCCCTTTCATTCATCGATCTTTCCTTTGTCATCCTCTCCTTCTCCCTGGGCGCCTATGTTTTTTTAGAGTTTGAGGCCCTTAGTTTTCGCATAGGGGAACCCAATCTTCCCGATTCTCTCTCCAGTCTTATTGCTATCCTGTTGGTGATGGAAGCGACGAGGAGGGTGATGGGACTTTCCATTGTGATTATCTGCCTGGCCGGGTTTGGTTATTTAGCCATTGGAGAGCACCTGCCCCCCTTTATGGCCCACACCGGCTTAACCTTTGAACGGGTGATCAACTATATGTTTCTCACCACCGAAGGTATCCTCGGGATTGCTCTGGGTGTCTCTGCCACAGTGATCGTTGTGTTCATTATCTTTGGAGCCTTCTTAGAAGTCTCTGGGGCAGGACCACTTTTCATCGATGCGGGCATGGCTTTCTTCGGAAAGTATAGAGGGGGACCGGCCAAGGCAGCGGTATTGGGAAGTTGTCTCTTCGGGATGATCACGGGAAGCCAGGTGGCAAATGTGGCGGCCGTTGGCACATTCACCATTCCTCTGATGAAGAAGGGTGGATACCGATCGGAGGTGGCTGCGGCGATCGAGGCCGTGGGTTCAACCGGGTCGATGATCATGCCTCCTGTCATGGGCGCAGCGGCTTTTATCATTCCAGAGATTATCGGGGGGACTTATCTCGATGTGGTCAGGGCTGCGATTATTCCGGCCCTCTTATTTTACGCGGCTCTTTATATGGTGGTGGAATTGCAGGCGAGGAAATATGGCCTTCGGGGTTTTTCAAAATCTGAACTTCCCCGTCTTCGGATTCTGTTTGGGGAAAAAGGACACATGATGCTGCCCCTTGGGGTCCTCATCTATTTTCTTGTAATTCAAATGACCTCAGCGCCTAAGGCAGCCTTTTGGGCAATTGTGGCCTGTGTATTAGTCAGTCAGATACGTAGAGATACACGGATGGGCTTCCCACAGTTGGCCTCTGCCCTGGAGAAAGGGGCGAGAGGAAGTCTCATTGTTGCCAATGCATGCGCCTCAGCTGGAATCATCACAGGCATCATCAGCATGACGGGAATGGGCCTACGGTTTTCAGATGCTCTCATCACCCTTGCAGGAGGAAGTGTGCTGATCCTTCTCATTCTGACGATGATCGCCTCCCTCATATTAGGCCTTCCTCTTCCTCCTGTGACATGCTATCTTATTTTGGCCGTCTTAGCCGCTCCTGCTTTGATTAGAATGGGGGTCCATCCGATGGCTGCCCACCTCTTCGTCTTCTTCTTCGGAACCCTCGGAAATATCAGCCCCCCTGTTGCGCCGACCTCCTTTGCTGCGGCAGGTATAGCAGGTACAGATCCCATGAGGACCACCAATTTGACATTCCTCTTTTCCATTCCGGTCTATCTTATCCCTTACCTATTCGTGTATCGCACAGAACTTCTCCTCATGGGATCCTTGGGGATTATCCTGCTTGGAGTATTCTCATCCTTCATTGGAGTCAGTTGTCTGGCCACTGCCTTTCAGGGATTTTTATTTAAGAATCTCCGCTGGGTTTCACGGGCAGGATTCCTAATCGCAGGGCTCCTTTTGGTTTATCCTTACTGGCTCAGTGATCTCGTTGGTTATTTACTTCTTGCCACACTTGTTTTTTTACATGTGATTGGCTTTCGAGCGCATAGGAAACAATTGGTCACTAAATCGGAATAAGAATCTTTGGTGAGAGAGAATTCTTATACAAACAAGTTTTCACTTAAATAACCGAGAGAGGTGGTAATAAGAAGATGTCAACTAAAAAGGAAAGAATTATCGATGTACATAACCACCTTTACCCTCAAGAATGGATAGATTTCCTTGCAGGGAAAGGGAGGATTGGCCCTCTGACCATAGAACGTAGAGGTCCCGCCAATGTGTTATTTTATTACGGGGGTTCGCGGCTTGGGACAATCAGCAGGCCAGGACACTGTGACCTTGAGCCTCGGATAAAGGATTTGGATGAATACGGGATAGATGTGCAGATTGTAAGTCTCACTGCACCTGGTATAGAGGGCTTACCAAAATCGGAAGGTATCGTTTGGGCAAAAAAAGTTAACGATTATCTTGCGAAAATGTGCCAAGACTATAAAGGACGGTTCTATGCCCTCGCTGCGCTGCCTTATCAGGATGTAGGAGAATCTCTGAAAGAGCTGGAGAGAGCATATAAGGAGCTGGGTACAAAGGGGATCATGATGTTCTCAAATATTAATGGAATGCCTATTTACTCACAGGAATTCTTGCCTATCTATGAGGCAGCAGAAGCCTATGATCTGCCCATCTTTATACATCCTGCTCCCCCTCTCACCAGTGAGGTGATGAACAAGATCCATATGCCATTGCCCTTATTTGGCTTCACATTAGATACTACGATGGCTGTTACCGGACTTATCTTTCAAGGCGTATTGGACAAATTCCCTAAATTGAAGATCATTCATGCTCACCTTGGTGGGGTATTTCCCTATCTGGTTGGAAGGGTCGATGACTGTTTTAAGACTTATTCAAAGGATCATGGGTTTTCTCTGAAAGAATTACCTACGGAGTATTACAAGAAGAACGTCTATGTAGATGCAATCTCTTTCCATCTTCCTGCAATGAGATGCGCCTTGGAGTTTCTGGGCCCTGACCATATCCTTATAGGTACAGATTATGCTCATCCCATCGGAGGACCGGAGAAGGTCGTTGGTTTTATAAAGGATTTGGGTCTTCCGGAGGAGGCTACTAAGAAGATTCTCTGGAAGAACGCCACCCAGCTCTTCAAACTTGATCAATGGTAAAGGAGTGTGTGACCTGAAATGGCAAAAAATCATGAAAAATTGGGGATAACCTTCGAAACGGATGTGCTGATTGTGGGAGGTGGTTTAGCCGGGAATAATGCAGCCATAGCGGCTCTGGAGAAAGGTGCCCGGGTGCTCATTGCCGACAAAAGTTCGCTCTATCGATGTGGCGCCATTGCCGGTGGCGTAGATCATTTCATGGCTTATCTGGGCACGGATACATGGGATACACGAGAAGCCTATCTGGAGTGGGTGCGCAGGATAGCCAGGGGCGTGGTTAATCTCAGTGTCCATAATGCTGTGTTCTGCAAGGAATTGGACGCAGCGATTGAAAGGATGGAAAGAATCGGATGTACACTCAGGCAACCTGATGGAAGCTTTTTCCGAACCCAGTCCTTGGGACAGCCTGGTCCTTATTTTATCAATTTCAATGGGAAACAACTCAAACCCTTTCTTGCCAAAGAAGCGTTACGGCTTGGCGCGGAAGTGCTGGAAAAATGTTCCATCACAGGGCTCCTCACCGATGGAGAAAATGTGACCGGTGCAGTAGGATTCAATATCCGGAACGGAAATTTTTACATCATTAAAGCAAAAGCCATTGTCCTAGCCACGGGGAACACCAACCGATTGTTCGAGAATCCCTCCGGACTCCCATTTAACACCTGGCAATGTCCGGCCGATACTGGGGCGGCTCAAACCATGGCTTATGAAGTGGGGGCGAAGCTTGCCAACATGGAATTCGTAAGGATCACTGTGGTCCCAAGAGGGTTCAGCGCAGCCGGTTTGAATGCCTTGACAGGAATGGGTGGGAAATTTGTCAATGCCTCAGGGGAAGACTTTATGTCAAGATACCATCCTTCAGGGAATAGAGCTCCCCGGTATAAACTGGTAGAGGGGGTAATGACGGAGATTTATGAAGGAAGGGGGCCGGTCTATATTGACTGCCGCCATCTTCCTCCAAGCGATCTTGACCACTTGAAAAAGACTTTAGGCTACGATAAAGATACGCTTCCAGATTTTATCGAGCAGAAAAAAATTGACCTTGGAAAAGACCTTCTTGAGATCATGCCATCAGAAGGAATGCAGGCAGGCCCCTCGGAGGTTTGTGGAAGCGGGATCATGATCGATGAGAACACGGCCTCCACAGTTCCAGGGCTTTTCGCCGCAGGAGACTGTTCCGATCAGATGCGGTGTGTCCACATCTGCACCACAGGGGGATATCTCGCGGGGAAGAAGGCAGCAGAGTATGTGATGGGATGCGCAAAAGATTCGAAGCTGTCCCGATCTCAGATTAGGGAATTGAAGGAAAAGGCCTTTGCTCCCATGCGAACTTCCGAGCCCCTTTCGTACCGTAAAGTGGAGGACACCTTAAGAAAGATGCTCTGGCAGAATGCTGGCTCCGCACGGAATGAAAAGAGCCTTCGTGTGGCGCTTGAAAAGTTAGAAGAGCTGGGGCAACATGCTAAAGAGATCAAAGCGGGAAACTATCATGAATTGATGCGCGCCCATGAAACCCATCAAATTCTGGAAGTGGCCAAGATGATGTGCACGGCTGCTTTGGCCAGGAAGGAAACTCGATTCGGTGTTTACCATCATCGAACCGATTATCCAGAGACGAGCGAGGAATATGAAGGGCAGATTGTATTATGGAAAACAGAGCAAGGGATTAAAACGGACTTCAAAAGATTGGATTACAGCGTGATTCCGGAGCCGTGAAAAAAAGGAAAAAAGATAGAAAGGAAGTTAAGTATGCCACCTGTGATAGATGTGAATAAGTGTAATGGGTGTGGAATCTGTGATTTACATTGTCCGTTAGATGTGATACATTTTGACGAGGATCAGAGGCTTCCAGTGGTCAAGTATCATGATGAATGCTGGCACTGCGGATCTTGCCGCCTCGACTGCCCCGCAGAGGCCATCACCATTCGCTTCGGTCCTGAAATGCTTTGCCTTTAAAATAACCAGATACATTATACGAGGAGGGAGAAAGATGAAGATCTTATCAGTTTTATTTTTATCATTGGTGTTCTTGGGAGCGACTTCCGTCCAGGCCGTCACCCAACTCCACATGGGGACCGCTTCTGTGGGTGGAACATTCCATAGTGTCGGACTGGCCGTGGCTCAGTGTTTAAACAAATTCTTACCGGAAGTGAATGTGACCGCAGAAATCACGGCCGGGACGATCGAAAATTTGCGGCTGCTGGATGACCGTAAGATCCAATTGGCTGTCGTCACCCCTCAGGTGGCCTTTCAGGCTCTGAAAGGAGACCCCCCCTGGAAGAAAAAGATCGAGTTCAGCATTCTGATGCGGCTGATTCCCAATTCCAATATTTACGTTGTCCTGAGTGGTTCCGGAATCAAGAGTGTTTCCGATCTAAAAGGGAAACGGGTCAATGTCGGTCCTGCAGGGGGAGGATTGGAGCCGAATGCCAAGGCCATCCTCGAGGCCTATGGATTAACGTATAAAGACCTAACGCCCCTCTTCCTTGGTATTGGCGCGGGAGCGGATGCCTTGAAGGATAAAAAGGTAGACGCGGCTATCACGACCATCCCCATTATCCATGAGCTCCAAGCCACCGCGAAGATTGACATTCTTTTTATGGAGGAAAAGGTCATTGATGCGATGATCGCAAAACATCCGTACTACGGGAAACAGCGGATCCCAGCCCACACCTTTAAAGAGGTCACTCAAGACATGATCGTCCCAGATTTCGGGATGCAGCTCGCTGTCCGAAACGATGCCGATCCCGAACTCGTCTACAGGTTGACCAAGACACTATTGGAGAACGTGAAATTCCTGGGAGAAGCTTACGGACCGATGAAAATGATCACCCCTGATTGGGCCGCCACAAAACTTGCCAATCCTTATCATCCCGGCGCAATGAAATACTTCAAAGAGAAGAAGGTTTGGAAGGATTGAGATGACGAAAAGAATACCGTTTTTTTAGGGAGGAGAGGGAAATTGGAAAGGGTGCCGGATCGGGAGGGAATGACCGCCCCTCTCCTTCGATCCTCTTTGCGAAAAAGAGCATCCACTGTGGTCGCTGTCTCTCTCACCCTCTATACGGTGGTGAATGCTTCCACTTTTCTATTGGAGCCTTTAAGACAACTGGCCATCTTTCTCAGCCTTTCCCTCTCCCTTTCCTTTCTTCTTTACCCCTTTATCCCGAACTCTTCCTCCGGTTGGATTTTAGTTCTCGATCTTCTCTTGGCTGCTTTGAGTGGCCTCATCGGTATTTATATTACGGCCGATTATTGGGAACTGATCTTTCGTGTGGGGGCACCCACGGGAGGAGATCTCTGGATCAGCCTCATTGCCGTCTTTCTCGTTCTGGAGGCCACTCGGAGAACGGTGGGGAAACCTTTGGTCATCATCAATATCGTTTTTTTACTCTACGCCTTTTTCGGACACCTCCTCCCTCCTCCTCTTTCCCATGGTGGATATGATCTGGAGCGGATAGCCACAACTCTGGCTCTGACCCAGAACGGGATATATGGGGTCGCCCTTACGGTCATGTTCGATTACATCTATCTCTTTGTCGTTTTTGGGATCATCTATGCCACTTCCGGGGGAACGGAGTTCATCCTTGATCTGGCTCGATCTCTCTTCGGCCGCTTGACCGGCGGACCGGCAAAAATTTCCGTCCTCTCCAGTGCCCTCTTCGGTACCATCTCAGGAAGCGCTGTGGCCAATGTAACGGTCGATGGAATCTTCACTATTCCGATGATGAAGAGAGCAGGATTTGAACCCCATGTGGCAGGGGCCATCGAAGCCATCACTTCCACGGGGGGAGCTCTCATGCCACCCGTCATGGGCGCCGCTGCTTTCATCATGGCAGAATATCTGGGAATTCCCTATATCTCCATCTGCAAGGCTGCCGTCTTTCCAGCCCTTCTCTATTATTTTGCCCTATTTGGCATCATCCATTTTTACGCAAAAAAGAATGATCTCCGTGGTCTCCCAAAAGAGGAATTACCTTCTTTCTTAAGCGTCATGAGAGAGAAATGGACTTTTTTCATCCCCATCCTTTCCCTGATTCTCCTGATGGCAAAGGGATTTACCCCAACCAAGGCCGTGCTCTATACCATTCTGATCATCCTGATTCTCAGCGCTTTTTCCAGAACCACAAGAATCGGGATCAGAAAGGGAATGCTTCTCTCAGAGGAATCGGCAAAGAGTGCCCTTCTTGTCTGCACTGCCTGCGCCAGTGCAGGCATTATTATCGGGATCGTTCTCCTGACCGGTTTGGGATCGAAACTGGCTGATTTCGTTCTCTACGCTTCCGGAGATCGATTGGGATTGGCTCTTCCTTTCATCATGATTGCTTCCCTTATTTTAGGGATGGGCTTGCCCACGGTGGTTTGCTACGTATTGCTTGCAGCAACAGTTGCCTCTCCCTTAATTAAGATGGGTGTCGTCCCCTTGGCCGCTCATCTCTTTATCTTCTACTTCGGCATGCTCTGTATGGTGACCCCTCCTGTGGGATTTGCGTTCTATGCAAGTTCAGCCATTGCAAATTCCGACCCCATGAAAACAGGATGGACCGCTTTCAAGTTCGCCCTGGTAGGTTTTATTCTCCCCTATATGTTCATCTTCTATCCCTCTTTATTACTCATAGGGTCGCTTTCGGAGATTCTATTGGCCACCCTCCCGGCCGTCATCGGGATCCTTTTATTAAGCATTGGGGTAGTGGGTTTCTTCAAAAAGGAAATCGGATGGCTGGGAAGAGGACTCCTGATCATTGGTGCGGTTCTCTTGATCCATCCTGGAATGACAACCAGTCTGATCGGAATAGGATTGGGGGGGCTTGTGCTGATCCCTCAATACAGGAAGGGAAAGCTCCTTTCTTTTTTAATCGCAAAATCCAAACCTAAAGAGACTTCATCATGAAGATCGATATCTTTGCTCACATCTTTCCAAAGAAGTACTTCGATCGGATGATCGAGGTTGCACCGAACGCTAAGGATATGCATAAACGAGTTAGAAGCGTACCCTGCATTGTGGACCTCGATCAACGGTTCAGAATCATGGATCAATTCGATGAATATGTTCAAGTAATCTCTCTTGGTTCTCCTCCGATTGAAGTCTTTGGTCCACCGCCCATATCCACGGAGATGGCTAAGTTGGCCAATAACGGGATGGCCGAGCTCGTCCAGAAATATCCGGGCCGATTTCTCGGATTCATTGCTTCGTTGCCGATGAACGACCCCGAAGGGCTTCTGGCAGAGGCAGGCCGTGCTGTTAGGGATCTCGGAGCAGTTGGGGTTCAGGTATTTACCAATGTTCTGGGACGCCCTCTGACCCGGCCTGAAACAATGCTGCTCTTTGATCTGATGGCTAAACTGGACCGTCCCATCTGGATGCATCCTGCACGGGGAGCCGATTTTCCAGATTATAAAGAGGAACCCAAAAGCCATTATGAGATCTGGTGGACCTTTGGATGGCCCTATGAGACGAGCGTGGCTATGGCCCATCTGGTCTTCTCAGGCCTCTTTGATCGGCATCCCGACATCAAGATTATTACTCACCATCTGGGTGGTATGATCCCATACTTTGAAGGCAGGGTCGGCCCGGGCTGGGATCAGTTAGGTACCCGGACCTCTGATGAAGATTACACCCTTTTGCTGAAGAAGCTAAAGAGGCGCCCCCTGGACTACTTCCGGCTCTTCTATGCAGATACGGCCCTCTTTGGTGCCAAGGAAGCAACTTTCTGCGGACTGAAATTCTTCGGACCGTATAGAATCCTGTTCGGCTCGGATATGCCCTTTGATCCTGAAAAAGGGTCGGCTTATATCCGGTGGACGATAGAAATCATCGAGAGTTTGGAGATCAGTCCGGCAGAGCGCCATGCGATTTTTGAGGGCAATGCGAGGCGACTGATGAAACTGTAGTCCCCCATCTATCAGTCCCATCAGGACTGGCGAACACACTAGAGGCCTCCAGCGGCCATGACTGGATCAGATATTCGATGAGCTTCTTAGCTTATACAACATCGGGGTTCATCGCTTGTATCATTGCGGATTATATTCGCAGGCTTGGATATCCCGCGAGGGCTCACCATGCGAGAAACTATGAGGTCGTCGTCCCTCCCGTCCTCCTCTGGGCAGGTC
>CAYMTD010000007.1:0-20883 GCA_964393245.1 uncultured Syntrophaceae bacterium | reverse complement strand
AATTTGGGGCCGAACGTCCGCTTCCTTGGCCGAATTCCCCATGAGGAAATGGCGAACCTTCTTGCACAAGCGGATATTTATGTTTCGACCTCCTTGCACGATGGGGCGTCCGTTTCATTGCTCGAAGCCATGGGGTCAGGAGCTTTTCCAATCGTCACGGATATTCCCCCAAACAAGGAGTGGATCTCCAACGGAGATAATGGATTCTTAGTCTCCCAGGAGGATGAAAGCTTCTTGGCAAAGAAAATAGTGGAAGCGATCCGAAATCCCCGACTATTAGGGGAGGCCTGTACAAAGAATCGAGAGATTGTTGAGCAACGGGCCCACTGGAGGGAAAACTTAAGGAAGATTACGGAATTGTACCAAAGCTTGGTGTGATTTTTTTTCAATAAATTGTTCGCAGGATGAACATTGGATGGACAAAGGATGAGAATCTTATTTGTTACTTTAGAAGATTTGTCTCGCCATAAAGGATCCGTTGTCCACGTGAAAGAGGTTGTTGAGGGTCTCCGAAGACTTGGGCACCATGTAGACCTCATAGGCTGCTCTTCGAACAGATTCGACAGAGCAGACCATTTTTACAATCTGAATAACATTCCACCGTTTATCCTCCGATCACTCAGGCTGAAAAGGCAACCCCATATCGCTTCGTTACTCTTTCTTTTCGGTTGCCTTATCAAGATTCTCCCTCAATACGACATGATCTATGCCAGAGAATTCCACGCTGTAATTATTGCCCAACTTGCCCGGCTCTTCTTTCGAAAGAAGTTGGTTTTTGAAATGAACGGAATAGCCAGTGAAGAGTGGAGGTTGAAGAGAGATTCGTTCCTGAATCATATTTTCGTCTCTTTGGTAAGAATCGCAGAAAGAATGGCAACAAGATATTCGGAAAGAATTATCGTGGTGGCTCCTAAGATTAAACTTTATATAATTCAAAAGTTTAATTGTCCTTCAGATAAGATCAAGGTGATAGCCAATGGAGTCAATACGAAACAATTTTACCCCATTCATGATTTGCCCGTGCTACTTGAATGGAAAAAGAGGTTCGGAATTAAATCGGACGATACCGTCATTGCCTATGTGGGGAACCTGGCTCCATGGCAGGGCATTGATGATCTGTTGGAGATCTTTTTTCGGCTCCGATCCAAAAACAAGAATTTAAAATTTCTGATTGTGGGAGAAGGGGTTCTCAAACCGCTTCTGTTGAAAAAGGTGCGACGCTCCAAGTATGATGGAGATATCGTTTTTACTGACATGGTTGACCATGAAGAGATTCCTTTTGTTATTAATCTCGCGGATATTTGTGTAGCTCCATTGAGGGTGATGACTGGCTCCCCCATAAAAGTCTTCGAGTATATGGCTTGTGGTAAGCCGGTTATAGCATCAAGAATCGAAGGCCTGGAGTTCATAGAGGCGGAAGGAGCAGGTCGCCTGGTGACACCGGAAGATAGAATGGGTCTTGAAG
The DNA here is from genome assembly GCA_964393245.1 of uncultured Syntrophaceae bacterium. Lineage (GTDB taxonomy): Bacteria > Desulfobacterota > BSN033 > BSN033 > UBA1163 > CAYMJV01. The sequence goes on along the minus strand of CAYMTD010000007.1, from coordinate 19,418 downwards.
AAGCTCTGGCCGAACTTATTGAAGAGCCAGGCAAAAGAGCGGAGATGGGCCGGAGGGGGATGCAGATAGCCCGTGAACGATTTAGCTGGGAGTCGAGAGTAGTCGAAATTGAAGATTTGTTAAGAAGAATGGCATAAAGATTGCTGATCGTGTTAGTGAATATGGGCTTCTACTGGGTTGAGTTTCAATATTTATGAATTATTTCAATGAGTTAAAGAAGATATTTTTTTAGTCACGTTGTTCATCGCGTGAACAATTTTGCCCTGGATAGGAACTAATTTTGTCCAATTGATCATTCCACTAAGCAGGATCGATCATGACGTACCTCCGCTTGTTCAAGCCTCCTGATGAAATGAGAGAGTTGAATCTACTCCAGGAATTGGAAAAAAATCCTGTCATTTCACAGCGGGAGTTATCTCACAAGTTCGGAATAGCCCTGGGGGTAACGAACGCCTGTCTAAAAAGGATGGCAAGACGGGGTTGGATTCGGGTCATGAGTTTGGATCACCACAAAATTGGATATTTCTTAACTCCCAAGGGTTTTGCGGAAAAGGCAAAACTGACGCTCCATCTCATCTCGTGGACGGTGCAGCATTACTGCACATTGAAAGACCTCATTGGAGAAAGGTTACTGGACATGCAGAACAAAGGGATTGAGCGGATTGTATTCTACGGCGTGAGTGATGAGATGGAAGTTGCTTATATCACCCTTCAAGGGATAAATCTCAAACTGATTGGAATCGTTGAGGACGATGAAAAATTAGAACCGCAAATTATTTTTGGCCATGAACTCGAACCTGTCAGTAGAATTCAACAACTCAACCCTGAGGGGGTATTGATTACCTCCCTGGAAAGGTGTGACCAGAGAAAAGAGAGGTTGAGCACTCTTTTAGATGATCGAAAAGTTTATGTGACGGATATTAGACTGCTCTTGCCCAAATTGGCTGTTAAGTAGTGAATGAAATATTTTAGCAAGATGGAGATCTAAATCATGATACAGGCAATTTTAAGAAAGGGGAGAGTCAAGGGTGAAGAGGTACCGCTCCCCTCGGTTTCGGAAGGGGCTGCTCTTGTAAAGGTTTTGTATTCTTGTATTTCCGTCGGAACAGAGAGTGCCTCCGTTGAGACAAGCAAAAAATCGTTTATCAGAACGGCGCTTGAACAGCCAGAAAATGTGAGAAAAGTACTTCAGATGGCGAGGTCAGCAAGCATCTTAGAGACCGTCCAAAAGGTTAAAAAAAGGTGGGAGATGGGTTCTGTTTTAGGCTACAGCCTTTCCGGTGTTATTCTGGCATTGGGAGAGGGCATAAAAGATTTTAAGGTGGGAGACAGGGTCGCTTGTGCTGGTTCAGGCATCGCGAACCATGCGGAATACGTAGATGTCCCGGCGAATTTGATGGTTAAGATACCGGATGGCGTTGAGTTTCGAGAAGCCTCAACAGTGGCGCTTGGTTCGATTGCCATGCAAGGGATTCGAAGAGCGAATATAACCATTGGGGAATATGTTGTGATATTCGGATTGGGTGTAATAGGGCAAATTGCTCTACAGATAGCTAAACACGCGGGGGCTCGGGTGATCGGGATAGACCTCGACGAAAGAAGACTGCAAGTTGGCAAAGAAAATGGAGCAGATCTGGCACTGAATGCTGAGGATTCTGATACAGTAGGAGAAGTTATCCGTTTTTCTGACGGTTATGGCGCAGACAAGGTGATTTTTACAGCGGCCACAAAGTCATCCGTCCCATTACATCAGGCCTTTCAAATGACACGTAAGAAAGGGACGGTTGTACTCGTTGGTGTTTCTGGGATGGATATAAGAAGGGAAGACTTGTATTCGAAAGAACTCGATTTTCTTATCTCTACATCCTATGGCCCGGGTCGATATGATGACGAGTATGAAAGGAGGGGAGTCGACTATCCTTACCCTTATGTTCGATGGACAGAGAATAGAAATATGCAGGAGTATTTGCGAGAGCTGGCAGAGAGGAAGATAAATCTTAGAAATCTGATAGAGAAAGTCTATCCGATAGAAAAAGTGGAAGAAGCCTTCGAAGAACTACAGAAAACCTCGAGACCTCTGATGGTCCTTTTAGAGTATCATCAAGACCTACCAGAAGATCTCCCCGCCTTATATCAAAAGGAATCTAAGATCTATACCCACAATGACATTCAGAAAAAAAGAGTGATCAACGTGGCCATTGTGGGTGCAGGTGGCTTTGCGACATCCGTGCATTTACCCAATTTAGTGAGACTGGAAGACAAATTCAGAATGCACGCCATTATGTCCAAAACTCCTTATAAGTCAAAAGAGGTTGCTCAACAGTATCATGCCCGTTATGCGACCTGCAATATTGACGACATATTAAATGATAAAGAGATCGATTTAGTACTGATCGCCACAAGACACAATTTACATGGGCATTACGTATTGAAGGCATTGCAGGCAGGCAAGAATGTTTTTGTCGAGAAACCTCTTTGTATAAAAGAAGAGGAACTCCATGCGATCAGAAGTTTTTATAATTCACAACTCACAACTCACCACTCACAACCTCCATTATTAATGGTTGGCTTTAACCGTCGTTTCTCAAAATATGCACAGGAAGCAAAGAAGCACCTCGTCAAAAGAATGAATCCATTGTTTATGCACTACAGGGTAAATGCAGGATTTATCCCCTTGGAGCATTGGGTGCACGGAGAAGAGGGGGGTGGGAGAATTATCGGAGAGGTTTGTCATTTCATCGATCTGTTCACTTTTTTTACAGAATGCAAGGTGAAGCAAATCTACACGACCACATTGACTCCTAAAACAAGAGGGTTTTCCTCAGACGATAATAGGGTGGTTGTTTTAAATTACGAAGATGGTTCCATCGCTACGTTAGAATATTTTGCTACTGGCTCAAAAGAATTTCCGAAAGAATATGTAGAAATCCACTTCGATGAAAAGACAATCACGATTGATGATTTTAAATCCATCAAAGGGTATGGTGTGAAAGTAAAAGAAATCAAAGAACGTGTTTCAGACAAAGGACACTTTAGAGAACTTGAGATCCTCAGCGAAGCGTTACAGCGAAAGACCGGTCAAGGGCCTATCGAATTATGGGACATGTTCCAGACAACAGAGTTGACCTTTGAGATAGAAAAAGGTGATCGTCTATGTGTGGCATAGTTGGCATCTATTCATTCAAGGGAAAGCCGGTGGATGAAAATCTTTTAATAAGAATGCGGGATACAATGGTCCATCGCGGACCCGATGGGGTGGGGGCTTGGGTATCGGATGACGGTAAAATAGGATTAGGCCATAGACGTCTTTCCATCATAGATCTTTCAGAAGCTGCTGCGCAACCCATGTGTAATGAAGATGCCACCTTATGGATTTCATTTAATGGTGAAATATACAATCACGCCGAGATCAAATCGGAACTGCAGAATATCGGTAATCATAAATGGAAGACTGACCATTCCGATACAGAGGTGATCCTACATGCCTTCGAGCAATGGGGCATCCGTTGCTTGGAAAAGTTCAGAGGCATGTTTGCGATAGCGTTATGGGATGAGAGGAGAAAAGAACTCTGGTTGATACGGGATCGCATAGGTATCAAACCACTTTATTACAGTATTTTAAACGGGCGAATCAACTTTGCTTCAGAGATTAAGGCCCTCCTTGAAGACTCGGAGCAGAAACGGACTGTTGATGAGGAAGCGTTCTTCCATTACCTCTCGTTCTTAACCGCGCCAGCACCGATGACCTTTTTTGCGGGCATTAAGAAGCTCCCTGCGGGCACATGGTTAAATATCAAGGAAGATGGAGAAATTCGGCTAAATTGTTACTGGGATGTCTGGGATCACACCAGACCTTTTGTGGGTATTTCGGAGGAAGAGATTGCTGAACGGATCTTGTCTGAACTGCGGGCTGCTGTGAAATTACGCAAGGTGAGCGACGTACCGGTAGGAGTATTCCTGTCAGGGGGCATCGATTCCAGCACAAACGCAGCTTTATTTTCTGAGGGTGAGGAGAGGCCAATAAAGACCTTTACGATAGGATACGAAGGCGAATATCCGAGTTGCCCGAACGAGCTCGAGTATGCACGTCGGATGGCCACTCATGTGGGAGCAGAGTATCATGAGAGAATTCTAACACAAAATGACTTACTCGATTTCCTGCCGTGCATGGTTCACCTTCAGGACGAACCCATTGCGGACCCTGTGTGCGTACCCGTCTATTACGTATCCAAGCTGGCTCGGGACAACGGCGTAATCGTGTGTCAAGTGGGAGAAGGTGCGGATGAGCTCTTTTGTGGCTATTCTACCTGGAAAAGGGCCTTGCATCTCCAATCCTGCAATGATCTCCCCGTGCCTCGTCTATTTAAGAATATCGGCCTTATCGGCATCAAGTCTTTAGGGAGGGAAGATACAATCTACTACGAATGGTTGCGGCGAGGGACATCAGGGCAGCCGATTTTCTGGGGAGGAGCGGAGGCATTTACGGACGTGCAAAAGAAGAAGCTCCTCTCCCACAAGTTGCGCAGGACATTTGCTGACGTGACTTCCTGGGAGGTATTGAAACCTATCCGCCAGCGGTTCGAAGAAAGAGCCTGGGAGAAAAGCTATCTTCATTGGATGACTTATCTTGACCTCAACCTGCGGTTACCGGAACTGCTTTTGATGCGGATTGATAAGATGAGCATGGGGGTAAGTTTGGAGGGTCGGGTTCCTTTCCTCGACCATAAATTTGTGGAACTCGCCATGAGTATTCCTGAGTCGATCAAAACTAAGAACGGCACATTAAAGTACATCTTTAAGAAAGCGGTGAAAGGTCTAATTCCAGATGAATTGATCGACCGTAAGAAACAGGGTTTTGGGGTCCCTATCTATGAATGGTTCTTTGATGAGCTTGGGATTAAAGCTCACCAAAAATTGAGAGAGTTCTCTCAACAGACTGATTTCCTGGATTCAGCAGAGGTAGAGCATTTGGTTGATCAAGGTCGTGGACCACATGTATGGTATTTGTTGAATTTTGCTCTTTGGTGGGAGGAATTTGTTGCATGAAAACTAATACCGAAACCCTATTTTCACCATATACGCTTTACTTGTGGCAATCTTTGCTTAGGCGGTGTCAAAGGATAAGAAAGTCAGATTTTGTCGAGAAAGTCGCCGAAACCTTTGCCACAAGAATTCTCCTGATCGGCATCGGCCTGATCACCTCTGTGATTGTAGCACGGATTCTGGGGCCAGAGGGACGCGGGCTTTATGCGGTCGCCGCAACGATAGGCGCGATTGGCGTGCAATTTGGTAACCTAGGACTTCATGCCTCTAATACCTATTACGTGGCCCGAAACAGGGAACTTCTCTCCACGCTGGTAGGCAATACGATTATGGTCAGCTTCGTACTCGGAGGTGTGGGTATTGGTTTGACCTGCATAGCCTTTGTTTTCTGTCCTGAATTGGCACCGGTGCATGGTTCTTTGCTAGTATTATCTCTTGTTTGGATTCCTTTCGGCCTAGGTTGTATGTTGTTGCAGAACCTTCTTATCGGTATCCAACATGTTCACGCCTATAACAAAATTGAGCTAACGACGAAAATCTTTGGCGTGGGTTTGGTCGGATTAATGGTCTTCTTAAACAAGGTTACAGTAGAAAGGGTCTTCTTGGCAGGCTTGGTGGCGCTATTTATTAGCTTCCTTTGGACATTTTGGTATTTATTAGGGGAGACCCCTAATTTCCCTAAACCATCCTTTGTATTGTTCAAAGAAAATATTCGATATGGCCTTAAAGCCTATTTGGCAGCTTTTTTTGCCTTCTTGGTGCTACGCTTGGACTTGTTGATTGTCAAATACATGCTTGGGTCAGAGCAGGCTGGTTATTACTCGGTTGCTGTAAACATGGCGGAAATGATCTATATACTTCCTATAATTGTTGGGACGATTCTATTCCCAAAGCTTGCCGCTTTGACGCATATCCGCGAAAAATGGTTTCTAACAAGGAAGACATGCCTGAATATCGGAGTCGGCATGGTGTCGATATTGGTTATAGCAGGATTGTTGGCTGAACCAATGGTGTTGTTGTTATATGGAAAGCCATTTTTGCCTTCAATACTTCCATTCTTATGGTTACTGCCAGGAATCTTTTTCATAGGACTCGAAACTGTTGCTGTTCAGTTCTTAAATAGCCTGGGTCTCCCGATAGCGGTGGTTGGGGCATGGGCTTTGACCTGTTTCCTAAATATAGGGCTCAATCTGATGGTGATCCCTACGTACGGAATTATTGGAGCCTCTATCGTTTCTTCACTCTCTTATGCTGTTGTGTTTCTGATCGTCCTATGGATTGGCCAGAAAGTAAAATTCAAGTATGAATGATTTGCCAAAAGAAAATATTTACGGTCATCTAAATCGTTTAACTTGGCTAAAGAAGTTTTTAAATAAAAATGACGCTATTATGGAGTTTGGTTGCGGGACTGGTTATATGATCACCTATCCTCTGAGATCTACCGGTTATAACATTGAGGGTTTTGATCTTGACACAAAGAGCATTGAGTATGGGTCGAGGGCTTTTTGCACTAATGATAACCATTTCTTGTACGCATTAAATATCAGAGACGTAAAGAAAAAATATGATGTCATTATTGCATCAGAAGTTTTCGAACATATACATATGGAAGCCCTTGATCCCGTAATTGATGCCATTCGAGCGAGGTTAAATCCAAGGGGGATCCTCTTGGTCACAGTGCCCAATGGCTACGGGTGGTTTGAGTTTGAGAGTTTTCTTTGGAATAAACTAGGTTGGGGTCGATTGCTTGAACAATACCGTATGGCTTCCGCTGTGGAGAAACTTAAAAAGCTACTGTTTGGAGAATCTGTTGGCGCTCTTCATCCGTCAACGCTTTCAGCTTCTCAACACATTCAAAAATTCACATTCCATAGCATCCAAAATAAACTGATCGAGAGAGGGTTTGAGATCGTCGAAGCTAAAGGGGCTGTCTTGTTTTGTGGCCCTTTCTCCAACGCTTTATTCACCGGTATTGAGCCCATTATGAGACTCAATATATGGTTGGGCAGTAAAATGCCGCGAATAGCTGCGGCGTTCTACATTGCAAGTAGAAAAAGCAATGCATAAAGAAAGGTCGAGAGTTGTGTCGGATAAACTCCCAGCAGAAACCATCGGGAAGGAGGAGCCAAGCTGGCCACCAAAGAGTTTGCGGGAACGTCCGCCCGAAGCTCTTCATTGATGAAATCCCATGGCGATCTATTCTGGAGGTGTGGTTCGACTTCGTTCGAAAATATTTTGCTTGGCGTCTGATTGCAAAGGCGAAAGAAGTGTAATCGTATGAGTGATCTAAAGATTACAATTCTCAAAGGAATAGCAAAAGAGTTCGGGATTTCTGCAAACACGATCTATATTAGCTTCGAAGAACTAATAGACTGGATAAAACGAGGTATTTTTTTTAAACATCTTTTTCGTTACCAAGAAGCAAAATTCCTAACCTATCGGAAAGAGTTTATTGTTAAACCTTTTCTGACATCGATACTGCTTTTATTATTGAGTCCAAGGCTATGTTACTTGGAGGATGAACAGGGAAATCGGCAAAAGATAACCTTTTATGCATTAGGCAAGCTTTTATCAAGAATGATAAGAGACTTTTTGAGAAAGTTTGGTTTAATTCGTCAGATCGACATCGAAGTCAACGATCTATCCCGATTTGTTTCGCAGCAATCTAAGAATCAATTGTTAGATTTATCACTCTCACCTGTCTATCTACGAACTGAGCTGGCATTTGGATTACGGTCTGGTGGTTCTATTAGCCATATTGCTGGCCTTTTGAACAACTTAGATGGGTTTGCCGGAAAACCTATCTTTTTATCAACTGATATTATCCCTACAGTCAAAAAAGATTTAGAAACGTACATCATTCTACCGGAGAAAGAATTTTGGGATTTCAAGGAATTGCCGAGTATTCACTTTAATGAAATTTTTGAACAAGCGGCAAAAAAATATTTAAAAGATAAGAAGGTCTCTTTTATTTATCAAAGATATAGCCTCAATAACTATTGTGGCTTAAAGTTGGCAAGACTTCATAACGTGGCTTTTGTCTTGGAATACAATGGGTCTGAAATCTGGATGCATCGTCACTGGGGAAAGCCTTTGAAATATGAGAAATTATCCGAGCGTATTGAGTTACTCAACCTGAGGGGAGCCGACATGATCGTAGTCGTCAGCCAACCCATGAAGGACGGGTTAGTGAGTCGAGGGATTGATGCTGAGAAAATCCTTATCAACCCTAATGGGGTCAATCCGGACCTTTATTCTCCAAATGTCGATGGATCTCGTGTCCGGCGCCAATATTACCTTGATGGGAAGAATGTTGTTGGTTTTATTGGCACATTTGGCAAATGGCACGGAGCCGAGATATTGGTCGAAGCCTTTGGTCAGCTTCTTCGTAAGTTTCCTGAATATCAGAAACGAATCATCCTTTTTATGATTGGTGATGGTGTCACCATGCCATTAGTAAAGAGAATCGTTGATAAATTTTCCATGAAAGAAAATTGCCTCCTAACTGGCTTAGTTCCGCAGGAAGAAGGTCCTAAGTATCTCGCAGCCTGTGATATCTTGGTCGCTTCCCACAAACCGAATCCTGATGGCACCCCTTTTTTTGGCTCCCCAACGAAGTTGTTCGAGTATATGGCCATGGGTAAAGGAATTGTTGCATCCAATCTCGATCAGATCGGCGAAGTACTCAAACATGACCAAACAGCCTGGTTGGTTAAACCAGGGGATGTCGAATCTTTGATGGTAGGTTTAAAGATCTTGATAGATGACAGGGGGAGAAGAGAAAGATTGGGACAGGCTGCAAGGAAAGAAGTCGTCTACAAATACACATGGAGAGAACATACTCGTAGGATCATTGAAAAACTGAAGGAGCAATATCATCAATGAGGGTTAAGGATTACTCTGTACTTGCTCAATCTCTTCCTCCGAAGCTGATCATTCAAAGAGGAATCAAAAGGATCGGGAAGAGGTTAAAAGAGGGGTTTGGAAAATGGCGGGACTTCAGAAATTCAACTTACGTTTTCCCCGTTTCCTATAAAATTGAGAGGCTTTACAGCTACTTCAAGCCACCGTCGCTTCGCTGTCTGCAAGAGAACGCAGATCAATTAGCGGCAGTGAGCGAGCATTATCTCGAGCACTGCTTTAACCTACTGGGTTCCGGTTGGGTTCAAGTAAAGCATGGCACGATATGTAGTGGTATAGAGGGACATCGATATGAAATGGGAATGAAGATCCTTGCGGACAGAGAAGGACGATGGTTGAAAGGCCGTGTAAATCCCCCGAATCTTAAAATCTCTCAAGGAGTTTGGGAATTGGTTGATCCGGAATATGTTCCGGTCGATTGGCATCTGGATTACAAATCGGGTTACCGTTGGTCGGAGGACACGTGGTATCGTCATATTCCTTATGGACATAAGCCCGGTGTGGATATCAAGGTTCCATGGGAGTTGGCGCGAATGCAGCACCTCCCCTTTTTTGTGTGGGCCTATGCTCTGGCCAAGCAAGGGCAATCTGGTTTCCGACCTTCGGAGACCTATGTCAAGGAGTTTCGTAACCAAATTTTGGACTTTATCGCAACGAATCCTCCTCGCTTCGGTGTGAATTGGCGTTCTACGATGGATGTAGCCATTCGTGTTTCAAATTGGTTGGTGACTTACGATTTATTTCGAACCTATGGTGCGACGTTTGACGAGCCTTTTGAAAACATTTTTTTTCACAGTGTCTACCAACATGGTGAGCATATTGTAAACAATCTCGAATGGGACGAAAGACTTAGAGGAAATCACTACCTGTCGAATATCGTGGGTTTGGTTTTCGTGGCTTCTTATCTGCCTTGCACGCCAGAAACGGATGCCTGGCTTGCTTTCGCTATCCAAGAGCTTGTTAATGAAGTCGGATACCAGTTTAACGACGAAGGGAGCAACTTCGAAGCTTCCAGTAGCTATCACCGACTTACGGCGGAAATGGTGGTTTATGCAACTGCTCTAACACTATCGCTTCCCTGCGAGAAGAGAATGGCTTTGGAAAAGTATGACCACCATCTGCTCAAAAGTGGTCCGAAGTTGAGGCCTGGACCCCTTACTCTTTATCCTTTGCCCGAAGGCGGACAATTTACTCCATTTCCATCGTGGTATATCGAGAAACTTGAAAAAATGGCCGAGTTTACCATGCACCTAACAAAACCCAACGGACGCATTCCTCAGATTGGGGACAATGACAACGGTAGATTTCTTAAACTTCAACCACTTTTCCACTGCACGAAAGTTGATGAGGCTGGAGATGTGATCATAAATCCAAACAGATCCACAACGCTTTCGGATGCAGAGTGTCACTGGGATGAAGAGCATTTGGATCATCGGCATTTGTTAGCCGCGATGAATGGGTTATTCGGACGGGAAGACCTTGCGGAATTCCTTGGGTCAGGATGGATTGAGACTGAAATCGTGAACAGATTAGCCAGGGGGCTGCTTTTCTCTTCGTATAAGGACAAAGATGTCTCCCTTGCTACTCAGCATGAATACGTTCATGAAAAGCAGGATTGGGCACACATGACCCAAGAGGGCGGCTCTCAGCTAACTGGAAAGGAACGCTTAAGAAAGGATGATGATTTAAGCGGAAACAAACTTTATGCATATCCAGACTTCGGAATGTTTATCCTCAAATCCAAAAATATTTATTTGGGAATCCGTTGTGGATCTGTTGGGCAGAATGGGGGTCACGCCCACAATGACAACTTATCTTTCGAACTTAATGTTCGGGGAAGGGATTTCATCATCGACGGTGGAAGCTACCTTTACACACCTTTTCCTCAAATTAGAAATACCTTCCGTTCAACCAGAGCTCACAATACATTACTTCTAAATGGTTTCGAGCAAAATGATTGGATGGGTGGACTGGCTGGGCTTTTTTCTATGAGGGATCGTGCCCGAGCGCGCATACTTAAACTGGGTACTCAATACCTGATGGGTGAACATTACGGCTTTGGAGCAGTTCACCGTCGGGAGTTTAAAATAGATGGCTCTTTATTGGTAATCGAGGACATTTTGGACATAAATCGAGCCAGTGAAATAGTTCTTAATCTGGCTCCGGAGGTTGAAATTCTCTGCCTCGAAAGGTATGGTTCTGAAGAATTTTTTTTGGAGATGACCAACGCAGATCTTCATGTAAAGGCTCTTCTTAAGTGGTTTAAGGGAGCCGAGATTGTCGATGGATATTTCAGCCGCGGATATGGTGAACGCGTCAAGAACCTTTTGGTTAAGGGATATCGATCAAGGTCGCTTACGAGGATAGAATTTGATTTACTTTTGAGCCCCTTTTCTCAACGATAGATGAATAACCAAGGTCTGAGGAATGAATCAACCAAATATTCTAAATAGATCATTTCGAATTTATACCCTTTCCCTTCTGGTTTTGGTGGCAGGGGCTTTGTATCTCAATTCATTGGGAAACCTCTTTACCAATTGGGACGATTCGATGATTTATGCCAATCCGCAGATTAGAAGCCTCGATTGGAAAAATATCGTAGAAGTCTTCGCCCTTCGAGACGGCGCGACCTACCAGCCGATTCGGATGTTGAGTTATGCCATCGATTATCATTTTTGGAACCTGAATCCATTGGGCTATCATATCACCAACATCTTTTTCTATATTCTGAACTGCATCCTGGTTTATTTAACTATCTTTCACCTTTCAACGCACCTGAGGGAAAGAGTTCCTTCAGGATCTCATGAACGGGTGGCTATCTGGGGAGCGCTCCTTTTTGCGGCTCATCCGGTGCATGTGGAGGCGGTGACCTGGCTTGCAGCCAGAAAGGAAGTTCTTCAGGGGTTTTTCTTCTTTCTCGCTTTCTATATCTATCTCAAAGGAAGGGACAGGGAAGGCAGCAGGAAGATCATTTTCTTGGGTCTGGTTTTGCTTTCTATTCTCTTGGCCACTCTTTCAAAACCCTCTGCGGTGGTATTTCCTGCCGTCCTTCTTGTTTACGAGATCGCTCGAAAACAAAACGGATGGATTGACGTTGTGAAAAGGCATCGTCTATTCTTCGCCCTTTCGGTGGTCACATCTCTTTTCTTCGCTTTCATTCTGATCAAAGCCATGTCGGATGCAGGAGGGGTAAAGGTCTACCGCGGGGGTAGTTTCTTTAACAATCTGCTCGTCAGTTTTTACGTCTTCTTTTATAATATCAAGCTCTTAATCCTTACGATCAACTACTCGGCTGCCTACACCATCCGTGTTCCCTATCCCCTGATTAACCTTCAGACCTTTCTTGCGGTGGGGGCATTCTTTCTCTTCGTTGGGTTGAGCATCTGGTCGTTGAAGAAGACGAAGGTCATTTTCTTTTCCTTCTTTTTCTTTTTTGTGACCTTACTTCCCTATCTTAATATCATACCCATCAGCACCCTGCTCGCTGATCGGTATCACTTTATTGCCTCTTTTTCATATTGCTTTCTTTTGGGAATCGGTTTTGATAAGTTATACACGGTTAGAAGTGAGAGATATTCAGAGGGTTTCTTCAAATTACTTTCCGTTACCACTTTCCTTCTTCTATTAGGTGGCTATTCCTTTATGACGATTCATCAAAATGAGATATGGGAAAACAGTTATACGTTATGGACTGATGCCGTTGAAAAATATCCCGAAAGCAATACTGCCAATGCCCTCCTGGGTGTCGTTTATATGGATTTAGGTATGGATGAGAAGGCGGCGGAGTGTCTTGAGAAGGCGATCCAAATTCTCCCCGTTGATTATGAATCCCGAAATAATCTCGGCATTGTCTACGGAAGGCTGAATCAACCTGAAAAGGCATTGAAAGAGTTGATCACAGCGATTTCGTTGAAACCCGAGGATGATATGATCAAGATCAACCTCTCCGTTTTTTATCAGAGGCAGAAAGAGTATAAAAAAGCCGAGGAGATACTGAAGAATCTGATCTCTAAACATCCGAAGGATGCAAGCCTGTACTTCCGGTTAGGGTTGCTCTACAAAGACATGGGACGTTACGAGGCCGCCATTTCAGAATGGATCAGGGCCACGGAATTGGCCCCCCATGTCATCAATCCCTATGAAGAACTGGGCAACATTTATATCAGCAGAATGAAGGATATTGAAAAAGGGAAGTATTATTATCAAAAAGGCATTGAAATGGCTCCGAAAGCGAAGCGAATGGTGGAAGATTTGAAATGGATGATTCAGGATTTGGAATGCCATCGATAAGATGCAGAGCGCAAAGGGCATAGCGCATAGGGTTTAATGATTCAACCTTTTTAGTCTCGAAGGAACTTTAATGTGGATCGTGGGTTCGATTATCTTTGGGGCAATCGTGGGTAGTTTCCTGAACGTCTGTATCTATCGAATCCCAAAGGGAGAATCGATCGTCCTTCCGGGCTCGCATTGTCCTCATTGTCAGCGGTCGATTCCTTTTTATGACAATATTCCTCTGATCAGTTACCTTCTCCTCCGGGCGAAATGTCGCCATTGTCAAGGCCCGATTTCTCTGCAGTATCCCTTGGTGGAAGGGGTAACCGCCTTCAGCTCCTTTGTTCTTTTCAGTCAGTTCGGGATTTCCTGGAGTTATCTTTTCTATTTTGCATTCCTTTCAAGTTTAATCGTTATTACGGTCATCGACCTCTATCATCAGATTATTCCTGATGTGATCAGCCTGCCGGGGATAGCTGTTGGACTCATCGCTTCCTTCATTCTTCCGCAGCTCACATTTCTGAATTCCCTGATAGGGCTTCTTTTGGGAGGGGGCACCCTTATTCTCGTTGCTACTTTTTACCATTGGTTATTTAAAAGGGAGGGGATGGGTGGAGGGGATATCAAACTACTGGCGATGATTGGTGCCTTCTTGGGGTGGAAAGCCGTGGTCCTCACCATTCTTTTGGGCTCACTCGTCGGATCATTGATCGGTGTGGTCGTCATCATGATTAAGGGAAAGAATCTCAAATATGCGATTCCGTTTGGGCCATTTCTTTCCTTTGGGGCTGCTCTGTCCCTCTTTTATGGAGAGAATCTGATAAGGTGGTATCTATCGATGAATAGGTGAAGGTTACGGTGACGAAGCCCCTGCCTACCGGCCCCGGTCCCGACCGAGGGCGGGGCAGGCAGGCGTTTCGGTTAGGGTAACGGTTAGGTAAGATTCCTAAACCCAGCAGCCTAACCGAATGACGAAACAGGCATCCTTACCGTTGCCGTCGGACGTTACCCTTTTTGCTCAACGATAGACTTTTATTAAGAAGGAAATTAAATGGCCGTATTGAAGTTCAAAACATTCGAAGCTTTAGACCGACTTGAAAGGGAAGGAAAGGGGATAAGCTGGAATTTTAGACCCGATAAAGCCTATCTCCGAAAAACCTTTCGTTTCAGGACTAAGATTCCCTTTCCCCCTGGATTATATAAATTTAAGACCTTTGAAGAAGCCGAAATTTGGGAAAGGAAATGGTGGATAAAAAGTGGAGCTACAAGAAGAGATCGTTCGGATATGTGAGGCCCTGAATAATGAAGGGGTGAAATATGTTGTGGTGGGGGGATGTGCTGTTATTCTCCATGGCTATTATAGAACCACGCATGATATTGATCTTCTTGTGGACCCATCCTCAGAGAATATTCGAAAATTGAAGAAGGCCTTAAAAGAGATATTTAAATCTGAGGAAATATCAGAAATTCGGGATGTCGATATAGACCAATATGCTGTTGTTAGGTTCGCTCCGGAATCCGAAGAGATCGTGATTGACCTGATAGGTAAAATAGGAAGGATCGATTTCGAAACGGCTATCCAGGATGTAGAAGAAATTGAGTTTGAAGGAATAAAGATTCCTGTTTGCGGGCTCTCCACGCTTATTGAAACAAAAAAGGGAATAAGACCAAAAGACAGGGAGGACTTGCTATTTCTCAGGGGCAAGAAGGAATACCTTGAAAAAACTTAGAAGTTATCTGTTCATTGGTTACGAAGTCCATTTTATCGAACGTAACGGTTAGGGTTACGAAGCCCATTTCGGTAAAGGGTAACGGTTACGTTAAGGGGTGACGGTAAACGTAGCCTTTTATAGCGATACGGGTCCCGTAGCCGTCGCCGTTAAACGTAGCCTGTTATAACGCAGTGCGGGCATCGTAACCGTTACCTCTGGGTGATAGACGCCATGCACAAAACATCTTGGTTATTCCGGAAGCTGCAATTAAGTCTGAGGACGGAGATTATCATCAATATTTCGCTTCTGATGATGGCGGCGATCCTGTTGATCGGTTTTACTATGTCCAAAATCAACGAGAAGAGGATCCTTCATGAAAAGATTGAAAGTGGCGGGAGAATGGTACAGGATTTTCAGGTGATGATCGATTTCATCGCTCTCAACAAAAAGGAATTTTCTTTAACCCATCCCAGCATCAGGAAGGAGATTCAGGAATTTGTTCAGGCTTATACGAGAGAGAGAGCGTTCCGCGACTTAACCATCTCGGATCAAGAACTCATTATCGTCGCCAGCATGCATCCAGAGCGGTTGGGTCAACGCTTCTCCAATGATCTTTTGGCTCAATCCATACAGTCAGGTCAATTTAACACACAGGTTGAAAAATTGGGAGGTCTATTATCGGCCCAGTATAAGACATTGATCCTCCATTCCCCCTTATGGTTTCGTGGAAGGGTGGCCGGCGGGATTCAAATGGAAGTCCCGATTGGAGATGTGATGAGACATCTGCTGGAATCTCAGAAGATGATCCTGATCTCCATCATACTCGACGCCATTGTGTTGATCATTTTTGGAAGTTTCTTGCTTTCTCGCGTCTTGGTAACACCTTTGAAAGAACTTGTCCAACTCACACAGAAAATCAGCGAGGGCGATTTCAGTCAAAAGATAGAAGTGGATTCGAAAAATGAGACGGGGCAATTGATTTCTTCTTTTAACCGGATGATTGAAAGACTGAAAGAGAAGCAAGAGAGCCTGGACGATCATTTGAAATCGCTGGAGTCAGCGAACAAACAGTTAAAGCAGGCGCAGGAGGAATTGATTCGGACTGAGAAGCTGGCATCCATTGGGAGATTTGCTGCAGGAGTGGCCCATGAAGTCGGGAATCCTTTAGGAGCCATCTTGGGATATACGACCATTTTACAGCAGGGGGGAATTGAGCGAGAAGAGGAAAAGGACTACTTAAATCGAATTGAGAAAGAAATCGAAAGAATCAATCGCATTGTTAGAGAACTGCTGGACTTTTCGCGCCCCTCGAAATTCGAAATTCGGGAGGTGAACGTCAATAAAGTCGCAGAAAATGCTCTTTCTCTCCTTTCGTATCAAAAGAATTTTAAGAACATCCAAACCCAGTTGAATCTCCAGCCGAATTTACCCTTGATCAAAGGAGATGAATCCCAGCTTTCTCAAGTCTTTATCAATATCATTTTAAATGGGATCGATGCGATGCCGGGCGGGGGAACGCTAAGGATACAGTCGGAAGAATATCTTGTTGAAGACTCCTTTCCGAGTCGGGAGCACCGTCTCTACGCACCAAGGCGGAAGGGAGATCCCATGGAATCCGATTACTTGCATTTGCGAAAATCCGACCCCATCTCTGTTCTCTTGACCAAATTCTCAAAAGGAGACCGGCTGGTGAGAGTCCGAATCTCCGATACGGGGATTGGGATCAAGAAGGAAGATTTGGAGAGGATCTTCGATCCCTTCTTTACCACGAAATCCCCGGACAAGGGAACCGGGCTTGGTTTATCCATTTCTTTCAGGATTGTGGAATCGATGGGCGGGGAAATAAGGGTGGAGAGCGAAATGGGCAAGGGATCGACGTTTGAACTCTATTTCCCCGCGATCTGACAATTGCTAAGAAAGTGCCGGTGAGGAATTCCCGACCTATTGGCAAGCCATGGACCGTGATGGTCCAGTGCAGGGTGGGCGTTTTGTCTAAGGGTAACGGTTAAGGTTAGGAAGCCGGTTTCGTTTACGGGTAAGGGTTACGTCAGGTTCTTAAACCAAACAACCTGACCGAATGACGAAACGCCTGCCTGCCCCGCCCTCGGGTCGGGACCGGGGCCGGTAGGCAGGGGCATTGTTACCATTATCGTCAGACGTAGCCTTTTATAATGATACGACTTTCGACAACGATAGACGATCATCGATGTCCAAATAAGGAGAAAGACGATGATTCCAAAACGAGTGCTGATTGTAGATGATGAGGAAAATTTTAGACATATGTTATCGGTTATCCTAAAAAAAGAGGGCTACGATGTTGAGGCAGCCTCCAACGGGGAGGAGGCACTGCAAAAGGTAACCCTCTCCCCTTACGACCAGGTTCTTTGCGACATCCGGATGCCCAAGATGGATGGCCTCGATTTCTTGAATGAAGCAAAAAAAGCAGGAGTGGATTCGACGATCATTATGATGTCAGCCTACGGAACAGTCGATATCGCCATCGAGGCCATCAAATTGGGGGCCTACGATTATATCTCCAAGCCCTTCAAACCAGATGAGGTCATTCTGACTTTGAAAAAGGCTGAAGAAAGGGAACGGTTGAGACGGGAGAATGAGCTCTTACGAAAGGAGGTCAAGAAAGAGTACAGTTTCGAAAACATCATCAGCAAGAACAAACAGATGCAAAAAATATTTGAAGTCATCACGAAGGTGGCTCAGTATAAGTCAACGATTTTGATCACAGGAGAGAGTGGTACAGGAAAGGAGCTGGTCGCAAGGGCCCTACACTATAATAGTGACCGGGCTCAGAACCCTTTTGTGGCGGTCAATTGTGGAGCCATCCCGGAAAATCTATTGGAAAGCGAACTGTTCGGCCATGCGAAAGGGGCCTTTACTGATGCCATACGAACAAAAAAGGGGCTTTTTGAAGAAGCTGATGGAGGGACGCTCTTTTTGGATGAGATTGGAGAGTTGCCCCCTCAGCTCCAAGTGAAGCTTCTCCGGGTCCTTCAGGAAGGGGAGATTCGCAGGATTGGGGAATCGAAGCCGATCCAAGTGGATGTGAGAATCGTTGCCGCAACGGTCAAAGATCTGGTGAAAGAGGTCAATGAGGGACGATTCAGGGACGACCTCTTTTATCGACTCAATGTGCTTCCCATTCATATTCCACCTCTGAGGGAAAGGAACGAAGATATTCCGTTGCTGACCGCCCATTTCATAAAAAAATATAGCGAGGCAATGGGTAAAAACGTCATGGGCATCGATTCCAGGGCGTTGGAGGCATTGATGAACTATAAGTGGTACGGGAATGTGAGGGAGTTGGAAAATACCATTGAAAGGGCGATTGTCCTCGCAGATAGGGAAAATATTGAGATAGAGAATTTGCCTCTTGAAATTCAAAATTTTCAGGAGGAGGTCCCATTAGAACCTCTGGCAGAAGAAGAGTATTCGATCAAGAAATCTTCCAGGTTCTTAGAGATGAGCCTGATTAAGAGGGCGTTGAAAAAGACGAAAGGAAATCATACCCATGCGGCCAAGCTGCTCGAAATAAGCCACCGAGCCCTTCTCTATAAGATTAAGGAATATGGTATTGTTGAAGATGATCTCTAACTCACCAAAAAGTGATTAACATCATTTATCTCGATTTGAATTCAGCGGTACGTAACCTTTCGCTGGCCTAAAATTGAAGAAATCGATATTACGTAATTCCTTGAAATCATTATAATTATCAGCCTATGTCATTTTGTCTGAATGGTTTAATTTTTTCATAACATGCACCTCCAAAGTCCTTCCCATCTGCCCCGCCTTAAAGAACCCCTGACTTACAACCTTTCAAAATATTTGAATAATCTCTGGTCTTTCGCTCCTGCCATTTTCCTGTAAAACCTCTTGGTATAGGTTTTGCAAACTCCAGTTACCAAAACCCAATTCAGCGGGAGGTCTCAATTGAAGCTGTTAGGTAAGCCAAAAGGATTCTCATTAATAGAAGTAATGGTCGCTCTCATCATCCTTTCATTTTCCCTATTAGCCCTTGCAGGCTTAATGGTCACCACAACGAAGAACAATTCCTTCGGGAGCCATATGACCGAAGCGGCAACCTTCGCTCAGGATAAATTAGAGGAGCTGAGGGCACTCAAATGGGAGGATTTGAACGACGGCAATCATTCCGACCAGCAGGGTGGTTCAACGGGAATCAACTATACAAGAAATTGGAATGTAACGACCAACGGCAGTATGAAAACGATCACGATAAACGTGAGCTGGAATGACATCACCAGTCATTCGATCAGGCTTACATCGGTCCTTTCTCAATAGCATTGGTCCTATTGTTAGGTGAGTTCTGGGGCCTTAAGGGGTGAAAAAAATGAAGCGTTTAAACAAAAGGGGTCTCACTCTGATTGAGTTACTCGTCGCCTTAGTCATCTGCGGGATGGTCGCCGCCGGAATCTACCAGGTATTCATCGCTCAAAG
>CAYMTD010000006.1:0-21392 GCA_964393245.1 uncultured Syntrophaceae bacterium | reverse complement strand
ATTATGGAGGGGCCAACGGTTGCAGCGTGAAATGGAGGAGCGGGGTATCTATGTCCGCACGGCCTCATGGTCAGGCCTCGCTGAAGAGGCGGGGGGTGCCTATAAGAACATCGACGCGGTCATTGAGGCCACCGAGCAGGCCGGGATCAGCAGGCGCGTTGCCCGTTTCATTCCCATGGGGAATGTTAAAGGATAAACGTGGGGACTGGCATGCCCTATGAATTCTTAGAAGAGATTGCCACTGCAGACATCGCTTTCAAGGCCTGGGGCAAGGATCTTCCGGAGATCTTCATTGCGGCCGCGGACGCGACCATGAATGTCATGGTAGAAAATCTCGAAGCGATCGAGCCCCTGGAGAAACGAGAATTGAGACTGAAAGATGACGTTCTCGATATGCTTCTTCTTAACTTTCTCCAAGAATTGATCTATTACAAAGATGCTGAGAAGTTGCTGCTCAGGGTTAACGAGCTCGATATCAGAGGGGAAGGTCGGCATCACGTCCTCAAGGGTACAGCTCTGGGTGAGAAGCTCGATCCCGTTCGCCATCACCAGCGGGCCGACGTGAAAGCCGTCACGCTTCATCGTTTTCAGCTTGAAAAGACGGAACAGGGCTGGGAGGCTCTGGTTATCTTGGATATCTGAAAGAAATGCATGGAATCAGTGAAATATGACCGAGTTCCGAACTTCGAGCACCAAATAGATCTGGATTCATAGGTTCGAAAATTCTCTTGACATACCTTTTGGGAGCTCCTAATTTAAAAAAAAGGGGAGGATTTTCTTCGCCCCCAAGGAAAGAAGGTGCGAGAGAAGTGGTGAAAGAAGATTTGAAAAGACAGATTGAGCAAAATGGTCTGGTTTGCGACTGCGGAGAAAAAATTTACGAGGTCGGGACTGGGGACATCGAGGCTCAACCCAATTATAACAAGTATTACGAATACCTTGAATGCCTCAAATGCAGGAAGCTCTACTACCTATAGTCTACAACTTCGAGGGGCAGGGTTTATCCATTGCACGCAGGAGAAGCTAAGAATGGGAAAGGAGGAAAGGATGAAGGTAAAAGTGGACGAAGAAACTTGTGTTGGAGACGAGACGTGTGTTCAGATCTGCCCTGAAATTTTCGAAATGAACGGGGATGTGGCGATAGCAAAGATGGAAGAAGTGCCTAAAGGCCTCGAGGAAAAATGCAAAGAGGCGGCCGAGGCCTGTCCCGTGGAAGCTATTATCATCGAATAATAACACTGCTTCAAGAATGCCAATGGAAAAAAGGCGATTCAAGGAGGCCCTCCTTGAAGGGAAGAAGTTTATCTACACTCTTGAGCTCGTTCCAGGAAGGGGTTCGAGGGGGAAGACCCAGGACGAGATCCTAAGGCTTGCAGAGCAAGTGGCCCGCACAAGGCTTGCCCACGCCCTCTCTGTCACCGATAATCCAGGAGGTCACCCAGCCCTCTCTCCTGATGTGATTGGCCTTGAGATATCCCGCCTTGGAATAGACCCCATTATCCACTTCACTTGTAAAGATAAAAATCGAAACCAGATCGAGTCCATCCTATACTCTCTGGACCGTATCGGAATTTCGAACCTCCTTCTGATGACCGGTGACTTTCCTCTCTATGGATTTGAAGGCGAAGCCAAACCTGTTTATGATCTCGACTCCGTCCAACTGCTTCGTTTCATCAACAAAATGAACGAAGGCCTTGAAATTGACGGAAAGGCTCCAGGAGGGGGGATTCGCCTGCCTCCGACTCACTTTTTCAAAGGGTGCACCGTCTCACCTTTTAAGAAATATGAGTCAGAAGTGATGGCCCAGTACTACAGGCTCCATAAGAAGGTAAAGATGGGAGCTGATTTTATCATCACGCAGCTGGGTTTTGATGCCAGGAAATTTGATGAGCTCATCCGCGTGATGCGCTTAAGTGGCCTTGCTATTCCCGTCCTTGGCAATGTCTACGTCCTGAATCAAGCGGTGGCTAAAGTGATGAATAGAGGAGGGGTCCCAGGATGCATAGTAACGGATGACCTCTATCAAATCTATGAAGAGGAGGCAAAGAGACCTGATAAAGGAAAGAAGGCCGGGCTCATAAGGGCTTCCAAATTGGTCGCCATACTGAAAGGCCTCGGTTATCATGGCACCCATGTCGGGGGTCCAAACT
The DNA here is from genome assembly GCA_964393245.1 of uncultured Syntrophaceae bacterium. GTDB lineage: Bacteria > Desulfobacterota > BSN033 > BSN033 > UBA1163 > CAYMJV01. The sequence continues at coordinate 19,242 of CAYMTD010000006.1, read as the reverse complement.
TAAAGTTTGAAGATGTGGAGGAGGTCATCGAGAGGTCAGAAGAGTTCTATCCAAACTGGCGAGATTATGTTCGGGAATTCTCTTTTCCGCAGAAAGATGGTTTTTATCTTTTTGAAAAAGACGCAAAGACTGGTCTCAATACGGACAGGTATGCCTCGAGGGGGAGCAGACCCAGAAAGAGTCTTGGTTATGCCGTGATGCGATTTTTTCATCATCTGGCCTTCACGCCAGAGGCTCCCCTTTTTAAACCAGCCCGAGGGTTCTTTGAGAAAATCGATGGCACCTGGCTCGAGGGGCTTGTCACGGAGCTGGAGTACTGGATAAAGTTCATCAGCTCCCGCTGCCGCCGCTGCGGGGACTGTACGCTTCTTGAAGTCGCTTTCTTATGCCCTCAATCTCAATGTCCTAAGTATCTCTTCAACGGACAATGCGGGGGTTCAACGGAAGGATGGTGCGAGGTTTTTCCGGGGAAAAGAAAGTGTATCTATGTCCGCGCCTATAACCGGCTCAAACCCTATGGCGAGGAAGAATCCCTGGGAAAAGGCTACACGCGGCCACGGAACTGGGCCCTCGACCAGACCTCGTCGTGGGCCAACTACTTCCTCGGCCGCGACCATCATGGAGAGAAATAAGTTCGGAGTTCCGAGTTCGTAGTTCGAGTGAACGATGTGCGCAAAGGTGCAGGATTCGGCTCCCAAATGACCGCTTTGCAGACTTTTCACTGAACCATAAAGGATAAATTTTCATTCTCCTTCAGATACTTATTAATTTGAGCCATGATCGAGTTGATCTTAACTCCAAAACCTAATCCTCGTGCCTGAGGTACTAAGAAAGTGACCATGCCCCCTAACTCAAATCTCCCATCCCTGAGAAGAAAGATGGGAGCTCCACTGTCTCCTTCAACAGTGACAGCGGAAATTCCAAAGAGATTTTCATCAATGCTCGAGATCTCTCCTCTGGCACCGTATCGAACGAAATTTAATTGGGTGACATATCCCGTACGGATGTTCAACCCGGTCTGAAAATTACCGAAGAGAAAAACGAAGTTTCCTATCTTCAAATCATCTGAATTCCCAATAGTGAAAGGAAAATGGTGGATATTCTTCTCCGCCCTCAGAAGAGCAAAGTCTTTTTTCTCATCAGAATAGATGAGTTGCAACCTAATCCGGGAGCCATCATCAAGAATAATGGAGGTTTCTTCCTCCAGTTTTTGATCATCTAAAATTTGAAATTCGATAGGTCCCGTGGGAGTGATTATTTGAAAGGACTCAATCTTAACCACATGCCGGGTGGTCAGAAGATGATGCCGGTCGAGGGAGGTGGCCAATCCAATGGCACCAACAGTCGGAGTGAAATCTCCCATCCTGAATCTTAGAGAAGTTTGGATTCGGAAGACATTGGATGCGATGAGCTCAAGTTCTTTCTTACTTGGATCAATATGAATGGGAGAGTTCTCATAATGATGAGGAGCTACCATGTTGATCAGGGAACTGCATCCGGACAAAACCGCCAGAAACGAAATGATGGTGGCTAAGATTAAGCTTGACTTTTTCATCGGTCTTCTCTTATTAATTATAATAGGAAATTGAGATGATTAAACGGATTAATTTTCCCTTTTTCTTTCTTTTATTTTTTCTCTGCTCAGCATCTATCGGTTTTTGTCTGTCTGCGGAGGATGTAGAAAGAAGAGTAATCGAACTCTTTAAGCGGTCTGAATCAATCCCCCAGGTCAAAGTTACCCCCGCCGAAGACGACCGGTTCGTTATCGAGCTGACGTTTAGCATCGGAGACCGGTGGGGCAGAGATGGATTTGTGCGCGATTTAGCAAAAGTGGCTATGACAAAAGTTTTTAGATCCAATTTGCCTGTCGCTCAAGGAATAGTTAAGGTATACGGTGCGCATATGGAAGTTATTCATGTCGCCATCGGCATGAATCACGTCAAACAGATTAGCTGGGCGGATAGTTCGAGTCCCTCCGAATTCTTCAATACGCTTCGGTCCTGCGTCCATTGGGGGAAAAAGCCTGAGGACCGCACTTACTTTATCGAGCCGAAGCAAATCATTAAACCCTCCCCTGTCATTTCATTCCCACCGAATTCGTAACCAGCCTGGTGTAACTCCAACTGGCTGTGTAGTTTTCAAAACCGCCCGCTCACCCCCCTTCGGCATCTCGCCCTCGCTCTGGGCACTTTCACTGGAAAGCAGTCTTGATTTCTCGATCTGGCATCCTTGTCCAAGGGTTTCAGAGACACAAAAAAGGAAACGGTGATACTCTAAGAGAAAGGGGCATGTCCCGCCCAACATACAATTCTTTTCCTTCTGGCTGAAGGCCATCTTTAAGAGATTGGCCTTTGCCATCCGTCTTAATTCTTTCCAGGCTTGGTAGATTTCTTCGCCAGCCATTTCACATCAATCTTGACGTATCCCTTTTGAAAAGAAGAGTGATTAGCCAATCGGCTACAATTTGAAACCTGTTCTTGTATCGTGGAAGCATCCCCAATTTAAAAGCCTTCCAGATAATCCACGCAGGAAAGCCCTTGAACTGTCGCCCATAGACTTCAGCCACCCCAAACATAAACCCCAAAGAAGCCATATCCCCCCGATAATGGAACTTAAAAGATGGTAACTCTTTCTTCCGGGAACGAAGCAGAATACTTTGAGCCACAAACTTTGCCTCCTGGACAGCCACTGACGCGGTGGGCGGTAAAGGAATCCCATTGTTGATGAAGAGGGCTCCGTCCCCAATGAGGTAAACCCCTTGATGTCCAGGAATTTCAAGATGTTCGTTCACGGTAATCCGGTTATTCAAGTCCCGGTTCTGCTCGGGATCGAGGGGGAGGTGCCGGGCTTTCACCCCCGCTGCCCAGACCAGAATCCCATTCGAAATTTTCCCATCTCTGAGGTCAATGTAATCTTTATTCACATTTTGAATTGGGGAGCTTAAAAGAACCTCAACGCCCATCTGTCTCAATCTTTCCGTAGCAATATTGGACAGGTACCTCGGGAAGGATGGGAGAATCCTGTCCATAGCTTCAATCAGGAGGATCCTGACTTCGGACCTTTTAATTTCCGGGTAGTCCTTGCGGAGAATGGCGTTGATAAACTGAGCAATCTCAGCAACCAACTCAACCCCTGTGCATCCTCCTCCCGCAACGGAAATTGTGAGAAGAGTTCTCCTTCTTTCCTTATTCCTTTCAAGGGCGGCGTTCTCTAACACACCCATGAGGCTGTTTCTGAGTCTTATCGCATCTTCTATGGATTTAAAGGTGATCGAGTTTTCTTGGAGGCTTGAAAAACAGTAAAAATTCGGCTCGCTTCCAGGTGCCAGGAGAAGATAATCAAACCGGAATGCTCCGGAGGGAGTTTCAACAACCCTTTTCTCAAGGGCGACGCGGGTCACCTCTTCACACCGAATGTGCACATTTCTGGGATCCACAACCTTCCGGATCGGAATGACGACATGCCTTGCGTTTACCGTTCCGGTTGCCACCTCGTGGAGAACGGGCGTGTAGAGAAAGTAGTTATTCTTATCGAACAAGGTGATATCTATGCCTTGAGGAAAGAATTTTCTGAAGTAGAATATTGCATAAAGACCAGCAAATCCTCCACCAACGATTCCGATTCTCATTTTTGAGCCCACGAGCAACCCTACTCCAAACTTAACCTTTACCGATCAAGAATGGATGTTTTAAGGAGCTTACCGGGGTGGATGTAATTCGAAGGAAACTTTCTTTTTCTATTGCTGACAGAATTATGAATGCCAGGCATCCTCAAAGGCTTATCTTGCTGCAACTCGGCAAGGACTTGCCGACATTCTACGGATGTGGCCCCGGCTTGGACCATACGCCGAATCGCCGCCTCTTGAGCCTCGGTGCTCAGGTCTCCGCAAGCATCTGACACCACATAGACCTCGTATCCCAACTCGAGCGCCTGGATGGTTGTAAGGGCGACACAGAAATCCGTCCATAGTCCGGCCATGACTAACCTTCGCCTGCCGGTTCCTTCCACCACCCCGAACACCTTACTCTCATCCCAAAGACTCATCGTGGTGCACTCAATCGGCTCCTGGCTCGGAAATATCACTTGAAGTTGTGGAATAAGGGGGCCACCGAAGCTTTTTGTTCCAACCGTTGTCAGGATGGTAGGGATGTTAAGTAATTTGGCTATCCTGGCAAGGTCAGACGCATTTTCGATCAGGGTCTGCGGAGCAATGGAGCCTATTGTCAAGAGAAGGTGTGTCTGAAAGTCAATCAGAATAACTACACAATTAAAGGGGTTAAGCCTGCGACGAATCATGTGTGCTATCATTTACGTCGAATCCCAAGACACAGCCAGGACAGTCCTGCCAAGGGTATCTATCCTTTCCTTCAGCCAATCCAATCATCCGCTTCCAAACTCCTTTGAAATCAATGCTACTAAAAAATATCAGGTGAGCAATCAGGTGAAGACTGTAGTTTGCCAGAAGAAATGCTGTATTTTTTAGAACTTTGTTCCAATATCAAGAAAGCCGGATGAAAAAACCCTTTCTTTCAAACAGGGAGATCAGGGCGCCTGAGCTTCTCGGGCTGCGCCCCTTCCATCCTTATCCGTCGGAATGTCTTCTTCTGCCCCATCTCCCTGTCCTTCTACCCAAACCCTCCGGTTCCAATATCCGGGAAGCCCTGTTCCAGCAGGAATGAGACGTCCCATGATGACATTCTCCTTCAATCCTTTCAGGCGGTCAACCTCCCCGGCCGCAGCGGCCTGGGTGAGCACTTTGGTTGTCTCCTGGAAGGATGCCGCTGAGATGAAACTCTCTGTAATCAGAGAGGCTTTTGTAATCCCCAGGAAGTAGGACTCAGCAACAGCCGGTTTGCCACCCTCCTTCAGCACCCTCTCATTCTCTTCCTTAAAAACTTGTTTCTCCACCACATCGTCGCCCCAAAAGTGAGTATCTCCGGCCTCTTTGATCTTCACCCTTTTGAGCATTTGGCGCACAATTACCTCGATGTGCTTGTCATTGATCTTCGCACCTTGAAGTTTATAGATTTCCTGAATTTCATCCACCAGGTATCGGGCCAGAGCCTTGTCGCCAAGGACTCTCAGGATATCATGGGGATTGGAAGGACCCGGCATGAGCGGCTCCCCGGCCCTGACAAAGTCTCCTTCCGAGACGTTGACATGCTTCCCTCGCGGGATGAGATACTCCTTAGGTTCGCCCGCCTCTGCCCGGATGGTGATCCTCCTCTTCCCCCTGAAGTCACCTCCGAAATGAACAAAGCCGTCGATATCGCTGATCAACGCATACTCTTTGGGTTTTCTCCCCTCGAAGAGCTCGATAACCCGTGGAAGTCCGCCGGTGATGTCTTTGGTCTTCATTATCTCCCTGGGGATCTTGGCAAGGATATCCCCTGCCTTCACATAATCCCCTTCGGAGACAGAGATGTTAGCCCGCACAGGCAGGAGATATCGGCGTTTGATTTCGGGTACCGAAGAATTTATGCTTTTCCCTTTTCCGTCAAGGATGGAAATTCTTGGCCGAAGGGTCGGGTCTCTTGATTCGATGATCACCCTTCTGGAGAAACCGGTAAACTCATCCACCTGTTCCCCCATGGTCATTCCTTCGACAATATCTCCGAATTCCACCCGGCCCGAGACCTCTGTCAGAAGGGGAATCGAGTAAGGATCCCATTCCGCCAGCAGATCCCCTTCCTTCACCCGCTCTTTATCCCTTACCCTCAGGGTGGCTCCATAGATCACGGCATATCGTCTTCTCTCCCGACCCATTTCATCAAGAATAGCAATCTCACCGTTGCGATTCATGACGATCAGAAGTCCTTCCCTATTCTTGACCGCCTTGAGGTTGATGAATTTCACCTTCCCATCGATCGGGGATTCCAATTTTGTCTGTTCTGCACGCCGACTGGCAGTTCCTCCGATATGAAACGTCCTCATCGTCAGCTGGGTCCCTGGTTCTCCAATTGACTGGGCGGCGATAATTCCTACCGCCTCTCCCACCTCCACGATGCTCTCCCGGGAGAGATCTCTCCCATAACAAAGACTGCACAGCCCCCGCTTCGATTCACAGGTGAGCACGGATCGAATCTTCACTTTTTCAATGCCCAGCTCTTCAATGCGGTCGGCCAAGGTCTTGTCAATCTCCTCGTTCTTTTTGACGATCACCTCTTCGGTGAAAGGATCATGGACATCTTCCAGGGAGACTCTTCCCAGAAGTCGCTCACTAAGGGGTTCGATGACCTCCCCGCTTACAACGAGAGGGGATATAACAATCCCGTCCAGGGTGCCACAATCATACTCCGCAATGACCACATCCTGCGCCACATCTACCAACCGCCGGGTGAGGTAGCCGGCATTCGCTGTCTTCAATGCCGTATCGGCCAATCCCTTTCGTGCGCCATGGGTGGAAACGAAGTATTGGAGAACCGTCAGTCCTTCACGGAAGTTTGCTGTGATAGGAGTTTCAATGATCTCTCCGGAAGGTTTTGCCATCAACCCTCGCATCCCGGCCAGCTGCCTTACCTGTTGGACACCCCCGCGGGCCCCCGAATCGACCATCATATAAACCGGATTGAAGCTTTCAATCTTCGTCCTCTCTCCCGTGGGGGTGACCACCTCTTCGCTTCCCAATTCCTTGAACATCTCTGCAGCGACGTTCTCGGTGGCCTGAGCCCAGATGTCAATGACCTTATTGTAACGTTCTCCCTCAGTAATCAACCCTTCTCTATATTGTCCCTGAATCTTCTGGACCTCCTGCTCTGCCTGCTCCAAGAGAGCCGTTTTATTGGAGGGAATGAGAATACTCTCCATCGAGATGGAAATCCCAGCCAGTGTGGCATAATGAAAGCCCAGATCTTTCAATTGGTCGCTGAGGATGACGGTCTTCTTCCCCCCGCAGAACCGATAGGAGTAGTCGATGAGGGCGGATAGTTCGTTCTTCTTCATCACCTGGTTGATCAAAGAGAAAGGAATCTCTTCAGGCAGCACCTCTTTCAGAAGAATCCGTCCGGTGGTTGTCTCCGCCAGCTCTCCGTCTATCCGGACTCGGATCCGCGCCTGAAGATCGACCTCATTCGCATCATAGGCGATTCGAACTTCTTCCGGGCTTGAGAAGATCTTGCCCTCTCCCTTGGCATAAGGCCGCTCGCGGGTCATGTAGTAGATCCCAAGTACGATATCCTGCGTCGGGTTGATGATCGGTTTTCCATCGGCAGGGGAGAGGAGATTGTTCGTCGCCATCGCCAGTACCCTCGCTTCTGCTTGAGCTTCCACAGAGAGGGGAACATGGACAGCCATCTGGTCCCCATCGAAATCTGCATTGAAGGCCGTGCAGACAAGAGGATGAAGCTGGATGGCTTTGCCCTCTGTCAAAACGGGCTCAAAGGCCTGAAACCCAAGTCGGTGAAGCGTCGGTGCACGGTTCAGGAAAACCGGATGCTCCCGTATTACTTCGTCCAGAACATCCCAGACTTCAGACCTCGCCCCCTCAATCATCTTCTTGGCGATCTTGATCGTTGGGGCCAACCCCCTGGCCAGGAGTCCGTGGTAGATAAAGGGCTTGAAGAGTTCCAGTGCCATGATCTTGGGAAGCCCGCATTGATGTAACCTCAGCTCCGGGCCGACAACGATGACGGAGCGTCCCGAATAATCGACCCTCTTCCCAAGGAGGTTCTTCCGGAAACGTCCTTGCTTGCCCCGAAGCAGATCGCTCAGTGACTTAAGAGGTCTCTTATTTTCTCCCAGGATCGCTCTTCGTCCTCTTCCGTTATCAAAGAGGGCATCCACCGCTTCCTGAAGCATACGCTTTTCGTTGCGGATGATGATCTCAGGAGCTTTCAAATCATGAAGTCGCTTGATCCGGTTGTTGCGGTTGATCACTATCCGGTATAGATCGTTCAAATCGGAACTGGCGAAGCGACCTCCCCCCACGGGGACCAGAGGCCGAAGGTCAGGGGGAAGGACCGGAATCGCTTTAAGGACCGTCCACTCTGGTTTGTTTCCGGAATCAAGGAAGGATTCGATGATCCGCAGTCGTCTCGCCAGATGATGCTTCTTGAAATCAGAGGTCGTCTCCCTCATGTCTTTTCGAAGCCTTTGGGAAAAGGCCTTCAGGTCAGTACTTTTTAAGAGCTTTCGAATTGCCTCGGCTCCCTGGTCTGCCACGAAATCATCCCCGTACTTTTCTCTGGCCTCACGGTACTGCTCTTCAGAGAGGATTTCCCCCTTCTTCAGGGGGGTCGTCTTTCCGTCCAGAACGACATGAGCCTCGAAGTATAGGATTCTCATTATCTCTCGCTGAGTCATGTCCAAGAGGGTCCCCATTACGCTGGGAGTGTTCCTCAGAAACCACGTGTGGGCCACCGGCGCTGCCAGTGCGATATGTCCCATCCGCTCCCTTCGAACCTTCGAGTGGGTCAGTTCCACTCCGCATCTGTCGCAGGTGATTCCTCGGTACTTTATCCCTTTGTACTTACCGCAATGACACTCGAAATCCTTGGCCGGTCCGAAGATCTTTTCACAAAAGAGTCCATTATATTCGGGTTTGAAGGTACGATAGTTGATGGTGTCGGTATTCTTCACCTCACCGCTCGACCATGACTCGATCTTTTCCGGAGAGGCAATCGATATCCGGATGGCATCAAAATTATAAGAACCCCTTTTCCCCAAGGGCGATGAAGCGTTTACCAACTTCAACTTCCTTCAAATACTGAGACTTAGAAGCTCAAAGCTGAAGGCTTAAAGAAGACCCTGAAATTTGAGCTTTGAACTAAACTCTAAGGTTACCCCCCTTCCGCCTTGACCAACACATATCTATGAAGGAGTTCGACAAATCTATTTGCGAGTCAGAACTCAACTGATAAGTGAGAAACGGAGGGGGAAGGATCAACTACGGAATTTAAAGCCATTTCTTATTCAAATAATAATACATAAATAGGGCAAATTTCGAGCCATCATGAGGATTGCTTGAGTCGCATATTGACCTGAACTTACCGAAATTATGATTGCCTGAAACGAGTAGTCGAGTAACAAGTCCTCCCTGAACTTCGTTAAAGGGATAGACACCTCCTAAGCACTTCTTGGCTGCTATCAGTTCAAAAAAAAGATCTAGTGGAGGATTACCAGGCAGTAACTTTCTGGCTCACGTTGTTGTCGATTGGGAGACAGAAGGCCTGAAACCAAGAGAGAAAGGGAGTCGCTCAAGCTTAACCCGGGATCAGGGTCTTGGATTTTTTGTCACTATTTATAAATAAACCGTACATCTTTTTAACCTTTTTGAAGGCATATTTTGGAAATCTGGTCTTCCAACTTCTTCCCTCTTCTCGCATAGAAATTCAGGGAGATGTCACCGAAGGCTTCCCATCAACTTTTCTTTTCAGAGTTACCCTTTTGTCCGTTGGAACGACGCGTACTTGCGAAGGTACAAACAATGCCTACTAATATCAATAAAACCGAAATCAACATTAGCATCCAGAAAAGAAAATCCATTTGGAGTTCCTAACGGGTTTGATTTTGATTCCACCCTTTGTCGATCGGAATTCTAATTCCTATTTTTGTCAGGGAAAAGAATCCGTGCGATTCCATATCTCCTGCCAGCAAACCAGCGATAGAAAGCATGCGAAAGTATCCCCGAGCCAGGAAGTCTGAAAAACCATGGGGCCCAATGATATCGCCGCAGTCTGTTTATAATTTCTGGCAAGGCTTTTTCGCCGGGTAGCACCCTGCCGTCCGGAAGGATGAGCTGCATTGCCTTCATGCAAACGGTCTTTTCCATGAAGGGAAACCGACTTCTGACTGCTTCAGCCTGGCAAGGTAACAATTCTAAGAGATCCCCCCTTTTGTTCCGTTCAACCCATTGAGCAGCTTTTCGACAAATCGGGCAATCTTCATCATAGATGAGCACAGGTCTTTCTTCTTTGCTTGTTCGGTCCATTTCCTAACCACCTCCTCCAAATCTCAAACGAAAAAGAGAAAAGGATATATTTCAAACCCAATCAAATTATGTCTTAATTCCTTTGTAATCTCAGGCTGTCTCACGGAAGCGAGAAGGAGGCTTGTTCCTTGCATAAGGTGAAAACATTAAGGAATTGGGCTATCCTTCTAATAGGAGAGGTGGACAATGGAAATAACCCAATTGACTCCCAAGGAGCGAAAAGGATTGGTCGTAGTGATCACTGGTTACGGAAAAGGAAAAACCACGATGGCTTTGGGAATTGCGGTGAGGGCATGTGGACATAATTTGAGGACATCCATTATCCAGTTTATGAAGGGCGATATCTACGCAGGCGAATGGGATGGCATTAAGAAGATGAATTGTCAGGTGGAATTGATTCCCACAGGGAAAGGTTTCTGTGGTATCCAAGGAAACCCTTACCCTTATAAAGAACATCGAAGGAATGCCCAGGAGGCGATCCAATTGGCGCACCAGAAGATGGAATCAGCCCAGTTTGATATACTCATTTTGGACGAAATCAACAATGCTCTTCACCTTCACCTGGTGGACTTAGAACAGGTGTTAGAGATGATTCGGCGGAAACCCCCGCAGATGCATCTCGTCCTGACTGGAAGGGATGCCCATCCCCAGGTAATCGAGCTGGCTGATACAGTAAGCGAGATCTATGAGATCACGCATTCTTACAGGAAAAGGATCGAACCCCAACCAGGGATTGATTATTAAGTGACACAAAGGCAATTGGGCTGGAGTGACTACCTGAAAAAGGCGCGGCTTCCGGGGTACCTGCTGGAAAATAGATAGCTTATTTTCTCACATTCAGGTCCCTGCAGAATTTATTCATATCAGCAAATCTATTTTCGAAGATAATATAGCACGCTTCAAAGGGTTTGGAGGGTCTCAATCATACTCTTCCCAGCGAACCGGAAAAGGTTGATTGATAGAAGGAGACTCATTCCCAACGAGAATTGAAAGAACGAAAAGAGAATCTTCTCAAACGCCAGTCCCCAAAGAAAAAAAGAGAGCCCGAGAAATTTTGAACAGGGCTTGACAGTTCACTTATCTATTTGAGCCTTCTGTAGCCTTCCGCTGAAATCCCGGTAGATTACCTTGAATCGGCTGTAGGTATCGAGTGCACCCCCACGGCCTCCAGCTTCTTTTCCTCCGTAGCCAGAATGCTTCTCTCCTCCAAAGGGCAGATGAACTTCCGCTCCGATCGTAGGGGCATTGACGTAAATGATCCCAAATTCCAGATCTCTTTCTGCAATGGCAGTTGCATTAACGTCGCGCGTGTAGATGGCTGCCGAGAGTCCATATTGGGTCCCGTTGGCAATCCGGATGGCTTCGAAGAGATCTCTGGCCCTGATAACGGAGACAACAGGCCCAAAAATCTCTTCCTGAGCAATCCGCATTTCTGGAAAAACCTCGGCAAAGATCGTGGGTTCAATGAAATATCCCTTTGAGGTGTCTCCTTCTTGTCTTGCCTTTCCTCCCAGGATGAGCTTTGCCCCTTCTTTTTTTCCGATTTCGATATACCTGAGGACCTTGTTGAATTGAGAATCGTTGATCACGGGTCCAAGGTCAGTCTCTCTTTTGAGTCCGTCACCAAGTCTAAGACGGGAGGCCGCAGTTTGAAATCCCTCGATAAAAGTATCATAAATTCTCTTATGAACACAGATTCGGCTCGCGGCAGTACATCGCTGTCCGCTCGTACCAAAACCTCCCCAGATAGCCCCCTCGATTGCCAGATCAAGATCGGCATCGTCCATGACAATGATGATATTCTTTCCTCCCATTTCAGTAACGATCGGACGCTGGATTGAGCCGCAGATCTGCCCAAGGCGCTTTCCCACATCGAGGGAACCTGTGAAGGAGATCGCGTCCACGCCCTGGTGACTGACCAGGTATTCTCCCACTTCGACGCCCGGCCCGTGCACCAGATTCAAGACCCCGCTGGGGAGGCCGGCCCGCTCGAAGAGTTCGACGAATTTCGCAGCACAAACAGACGTCTCACTGGAAGGCTTGAAGATTACGGTATTGCCACAAATCAGAGCCGGGAAAATCTTCCACGCTGGGATGGCAATGGGAAAGTTCCAGGGCGTAATGAGGCCGAATACACCGACAGGGACTCTGACGGATTTCATATCCTTGTTCGGGAGTTCAGATGGGACCGTCTCGCCGGTTAGCCTTCTTCCCTCGCCCGCCATGTAGTACCCCATGTCGATGGCCTCCTGAACGTCACCAAGAGCTTCTGGCAGGATCTTGCCCATCTCACGGGTTTCGAACCTTGCCAGACTCTCCTTGTTCCTTAATAGAAGCTCAGCCACTCGAAACAGGATCTCACCGCGACGCGGGGCCGGCGTCAACCGCCATCCCTCATATGCCTTGCGTGCTGCTTTCACCGCATCATCGACGTCTTCCCGGCCCGACTTCGAAACGATCCCGATCGTCTCGTCTGTGTTAGCCGGGTTGATCGAAGGAAATGTCTCTCCCGATTTAGAATTCACCCATGCTCCCTGGATAAAGTTTCTAATTGGTTCCATACGCTACCCCTATTTTCAAATGATCGGAAGTAGCATTTTAGGGCTTTTCGCTTTTCTTGCCTAAGATCTCCAAACGCTGAAACGTTTCACCACACCAAGGCTACGCCCACCCCTGCTGCCCCCGGGTTGAGTTGTTGCCCTATCTGGTGACCCAACTCCCTTGCCCCGAATATAGCTGATGATACCAGGGCGCCTCTGCGAGACATCGAATCTTGCCTGGAGGCCGGCTCATTTAGGAAGGAGACGATATATTTTATCGTCTCCTGGCCTCGGCTCGCCCCTGCCATCTCTGTTGCTGGTTAGAAAATAGAGCGCCCCTTCGGGGCTCTCGACAACATCCCTGAGCCTTCCATACTTCCCCTCTTGATCGCCTCTGGCGAACCACCGTTCAATCTCGACAACTTGGTACTTGTTATCTCTCCTTCCCCATTTTATCCTGATCAGGGCTTCACTCCTCAGGGTGGCAACAAAGAGATCGTTCCTTAGATGGGGGAGCAATTCGCCTCTGTAAAAAGTGATTCCCGAAGGCGGGGTGGTCTTCTTCCAGACGATTAAGGGATCGACGTAGGGCTTCATCCCAGGAGCTCCAACGACCTCGGGCCATCCGTAGTTTCCCCCTTTTATGATTAGATTGATCTCATCGTTCGCAAAGAGAAGAGACTCTCCAGAAGGCCCATGTTCCGACTCAAACAGGTCATTAGTCTCGGGATGCCATGAGAGGCCCTGGGGATTTCTATGGCCATAAGAATAGATGGGAGACCCGTTGAAGGGATTGTCCACGGGGATACCGCCCTCAGGAGTGAGTTTTAATATTTTCCCCGCTAGGGATTGAAGGTCCTGTGCCAGCTCCCTTCTAAATGTCTCACCCGTGGTGATGTAAAGCATACCGTCCGGCCCGAAGGCGATCCTCCCTCCGTCGTGGAGCCTGCCTCCCGGGATGCGATCGATGATGACACTGTCAAAAATCCCTCTGTCACCCGTGTCCCTGAACCTCACGACCCTGTTAAAAAGCTTGCCTTCTTTTCGATAGGTATGCATGGCGTAGACATAGGGCTTAATCGAGAATTCCGGATGGAGGGCGAGGCCCATCAGGCCCCCCTCCCCGTTGTAGGCGACTTCAACCTCGGCATATGGTTGACTCAGGAGTTTTCCGTCTTTAACCAGTCTAATCCTGCCCGGCCTCTCGCTGACCAGTGCTCTACCGCCTCGAAGGAATACCAATGACCACGGGATCTCGAGTTTCTCTATCCATACCTCCACCCTCACTCCAACTCCGTCAGCGACGAATCGATCTTTCATTTTTTGAGGAGTCTCACCCACCACTGGACGGGAGACCGCTGGACGGCTAAAGAAAAGAAAAAACGCCGCACAAGAAACGGCAACGATTTTCATTCTTTTTCACTTCCTGGTGGTGTCGAATCAGTTGAATAAACTCCAAATTCAACTTATTGAAATCGATGCAATAAGTATATACTATCTCTCCTGTATTTCGTAAAGGGAGATACTGTATTTTTGAGGCTCCCCGCTTGAGGCAGAATCATGTCGCTTCTCAATTCTCCAATTTAACCGCATTTCTTTAAGAACGAGGACCTCTATCAGTGTGAAAGAAGGGACCTTTGGAGGCTGCTTGAGAAATCGGCCTCATCTCAAACTTAATACGCTTCAAGCCTTGAAGAGATAAGATGTTTCGCGCTTCTTTTCTTATAATTATTATAGGGAATTTATTGGTCATCTCAGGCTAATTTTTCCCCTGGCCTTGGAGGACGAGATGGTAGAAAACATTCTGAAAGAGCGGCTTATCCATATCTTTGAGTGGTATAGAGGAATGGTGAGCGAGAAAACGGGAAGACTTGTTTACATTTATGATCCCAAGGCGAAGACCGTTGTCGCCGACACCAGCCCTATTCGAGACATTGCCTCAGTGTGGGACATGGAGATGCTGAGCGACTACTTGAACCGACAGGAACTGGACGCTGTCATCGAGCGATCTCTTGAGCACTATAGCCATTACCTCATCAGGCGTGATGGGTACACCATTCTTGACCCGAAGTTGTTGAAAGAACCTTCGAGTATTGCCCACAGCGCTTTCATGCTCTTATCCCTCATCCATTCCGGTCTCTCCAACCCAAAGGAAAAGACGTTGCCTCTTGCCGACGGTATCCTTGTTCAGCAAAGGCCGGATGGTTCCTACAAGATCTATTTTGGCCCTGAAAGGGACGATGGTCTCGATTTTTATCCAGGCGAAGCGATGCTCGCTTTGCTGGAGACATATGAGATGACAAACGAGAAGAGATACCTGGAGAGCGTTGAGCAAGGTTTTATTTTCTACAAGACCAAGTATTACGAGAAAAATCGGGTACAACGGAGTCTCCTCGTCTTCTTTGCAAATTGGCAGTCCCAATTCTGTCGCCTCCTCTATCAATATACCCAAAAAGAAGAATTAAGAAGGCAGGTGAGAGAGTACGTTTTCCAGTTGCACGACAGAATCATCAAACGGAATTTTTATGAAGGAGTGAGGAGATATCCTGAGAAGCAGGTCTCGGTCGAAGTCGCTTGTGCCCTGGAGGGACTCAATGACGCGTACGCCATTTCCCTTCAGGAAAACGATGATCGCAGGAAGACCTATCAAGAGGCACTCTGTATTTCGCTGGCCTATTTGTTAAGGCTGCAATGCATACGCCACTGTGCGGAGAAGGAGAAGGGTGGTTTCGGATTTTCATTAGCCGACCGAACGCAACGAATCGATGTCACAGGTCATTTCGTGAATGCCATGATCAAGAGTCTCAATAACCAAATCGTCTGTTGAGCAAGGAATTTGCGGAACGAATCATTCATTAAAGCCCAAGTGGCGAGTTTTTCCCCTCACCGTGTACAGGTTAATCGCTTCTGTTGAATATTCCTTACGGGTATCCACAAATCGTGTTGGGGGCTTTTCTTTCGGGGCGTCGTAAAGACGGTGGTCGCGTCCGTAGATGTCATCCCGGAATTCGACTAACCCGTCCTCGTCTACCCATGCGGTCCAGTAGAGAACATAAACCGGTATCCCTTCAGGGAGTCTAACAATTCTGTTAGAATCTCCCTTCATGGCGGAAACTATTTTTTCTCTGGTCCATGCCGGATTACCCCTCAGGATATATTCGGCCAATTCCACAGGTTTTTCGATACGGATGCAGCCATGGCTTAAAGCCCTTTTCCTCCGATCGAAGAGCTCCGGAAAAGGCGTATCATGAAGGTAGACGTTGAACCTGTTTGGGAACACGAATTTGATGCGGCCGAGGGGGTTCTTAGGGCCGGGATCTTGGCGAAATTTGTACTGTATATGGCTGCCACTGATTCTGGCCCAATCGATGCGATTGCCTTCAATCTCCGGTTTCCCAAAGCCCCACCCCTCAAAAATTCGAATGCTCTGCTCAAGGAGATAGCCGGGCTCCTGAAGGATTTTGGGTACTATCTCCTTTTCGGCTATTCTGGGAGGTACGGTCCAGTAGGGGTTGAGGACAATGTGGGTCATGATGGCGCTGAATACCGGGGTGTGCCAATACCGCTTTCCGACGACCACACGCATTTCCATCACTCGCCGACCCGCTTCGATCACTTCCAATTTATAATCGGCTACATTCACTATGATATGACGCTCTCCCAAATCCTGAGGAAGCCATTGCCAGCGTTCCAGGTTGACTTCGATCTGGCGGATTCGCTCTTCAACTGTGAAGTTCAGGGCTGCGAGGGTGGAGGGCCCGACAACTCCATCCGGCTCCAATCCATGCCGCCTCTGAAATTTCCGCACCGCTTCTTCCAAATCGTCGCTGTAGAAATCTTCATCATCCGTCTTAAGTCCATCGATTTCTCCCGAGATATGCAACCGCCGGCGTAACAGTCTTATCCGCTCTCCTTTTTGGCCCTTCTTCATGTTAGGCCCTTCGGGAACTTTGGGCCAGCCGCCTTCCTGAGCGACATTTCGATAGCCGGCCAATGCCTCCTTCAATCTCAAATAGCCGGGATGAAAAGGAGAAGGTTCTTCGAGGACATTTTCGATTTGATCCTCCCTGGCAGTCCTCTCGGAGATAGGATCAGGATTCCCACTGGACAATAGGTCAAGGGCCCCTAAGGGTAGCATCAAAACAGTCAGAATAAGGCTTAACCTTCGTAAAAGATTCTTCTCCATCTAATTAAAATATAAATTATTTTTGCCCCTTATGGTTGTGGGCAGGAAGTTATCGGCGGTGCCTGTTGGATTGAAAGTCCTTCGTCCTTCGACCCCTCGCTAAGACGGGCCGAAACGATTTTCTTTACTCACCACCATTTCCTCGGTTCCCCTAACCTCTACAGCGAGCTCTTCGCGGCCATGGTATCACCAAGATGCCCAATGCAAAGATGTTGGCCTATGCACATATGAAGAAAATAGACAGGCTTTACTTGTTCACATGGGAGGCTGAAAAGTTTCTTTCCTAGGTTGGGTTTCTACAAGGTAGACAAAAAACGAATTCCTAAGAGCATCCAGTCAATTTGGAAATTCTGCAGTTTCAACTCCTACCCAGTCCTCTACATGACGAAAAAAATACTCAATCGAGACCCAGTGCCATTGCTTTCTTCGCCTCTTCATGTTATAAGTAATTAGAACGGAACGGATTTGGAAACTCGTGAGAATCCCAAAAGGATTCAAAGCAAAGAGAAGAAAGCAGAGAATGGGGAGACTCTTCGATGTCGTAAGCTCTTTGGCTAAAGCGGGTTTCTGATGAAGGGAAGAGGGTGATTGCTCCGAAAGGAGAGCACACATCAAAGGCTGGCTTTAGGCCGGCCTTTTATTTATTACTTATTGCCTTACCTGCAAGCTGCCAATAAGCCTTCGTCATGCCTTCGGTGTCAGGTCTACACTATTCACTCAACATTTTCTTTAGATTTTGGACCTTTGCTAAAAGCCTTTTATCCTGTTGCAGAATGCCCCCAGCCTCCAGGTATTCTAAGTCACCGCCGATCGCCCAATTCCCCCAAATTACTCTCCTACCTCCCTCAACGAAATCCCGCTTAACCAATGCGAAAGATAAAGGGCCAGCCTCTTCCACGCTATCGCCCCTTTCCCAAATACCCTACCTGATTCAAAGTAGGCGAGAAGTCTTTCATAATCTCCTTTTGATCTTGAGATGGCTCTTGCTCATTTCCTCGGGAGGTGACATGGTAGAAGGCATTAGGATATTCGATTCCCAGGGGTCGAGCCACGAAAGAGGAATATCAAACCTCAAAGGGGTTGCCAAGAGTCTAGAGTGTAGACCTGACACGTAAATCTTTCTACCCACTCAATACGGTTTTTAGGGAGGTTTCACATCTTCGACATTTCTTTATACAGCGGCCAATAGGAAGCGGAACGCTGAGCAAAAGGTTGGCATTGCCATTCATAAGAAAATTAGTGTCAGGTATATCTATTTTCTCATTTTTTCCTTCTTTTCGATTAAATCAAATCTCCCACTCAGTCAGCAATACTTAATTATTTATGCCTGACCCCACCCGTGCACTACTCAAAAGGTAGCAAAAATGGATTGATAGCAAATTTCCCAAGCCTCACTATTTCTTATCTCCTTTCTTTGTAATATCGGATTTGATTCCAGCAATTTGTGAAGGGCTGTAACCAAATTCTTCTCCAAGCTCGAAACTGTTGTCATCACCATCGTTAATTCGTTTACGTATTTTTTCCTTTTCCTTTTCTGTAAGTTCCCTCTTTTTCTTTTCAGGATAGTTTTTCTTAGTCTTTTTCATCTTTACATTCCTTTCTCTTGATCTCACAGCTCAAAGTTTCGTTTCTTTCTTTCCTGTTCTTTCTTCAAGAGCCAATGTTGAACCGCTTTCTCTCGGAACCTGATTGTTCCCTCGATTTTCACATGCGGAATATCAATCCCCCTCGATAACCAAGAGTATATTGTTCCAGGTCGGACGCGCAAGATTTCTGCTAACTGTGAAGGAGTAAGAAGTTTTTCCACCTTAATAATACCCTTCTACTGTTCTTATCTAAAAACACCTCCCTGCTTAATATCCACTAGCCTCTTGCTTTATACATAGGTTGATTTATTTTCTCCCACATATTTCTCAAGATCAAGAATATCAATGAATATCTTACGTCCACCCCTTACCACTGAAATCTTTCCAGCCGAAATCAATTCTCGGACACCCCAAACTGAACGACCCAAGTAAGCAGAGGCTTCTTTTAAATTGTAGAGACGTTTGTTGCCTGCAAATGCTTTATTGTCCTTCAAAGGCTTAGACCTTATTTGGTTCACCTCTTTTTCCTCTCTCTATCTACCACCTACACTATCTCTAGAAACTCCTGTTTTCTAAGCCCTTACGAAAAAAAGGGAATCGCCGTCATAAACAGGTGATCTGAGTACTTATCTAAGGATAAGAGTTAGCAAAACACCACCTGAATTCAAAATAGAACTTTAATGGCTAACAAGACCAAAACGGCGAGAATCCCTGTAACAACATAAATCAAACATCCGGTTTTAAGAGTCGAATGAACCGCTTGTTGCGTGGTTGTTGTCGTTCTCGGGGTATACGTTGGTTTGGTTCTATATGTTGGATAGGCAAGCTCAATTTTGTCCAGACGGAAAGTGCGATCTGCTTTTCGGATCCTGCAATAAGCTTCTACATAGATTGAGTTGTAACCTTTGACCTTGAATAACCTATGCGGGTATATTACACGGGATGCGCCTGGAGTACTTCCACCGAAGTAAATGATATCAACCCCGTCCCCCGTGCGGCATG